>NZ_LSKG01000001.1:0-9577 GCF_001557005.1 Sphingomonas sp. CCH15-F11
TCCTTGCCCCGCCGTTCGTGCTGGAGGCGACCGCCGCGCATGAAGTCGCGCATCGGGTCCATATGAACCACGGCCCGGCCTTTCACGCGCTGGTCGCGCAGCTGCTGGACGACGATCCGGCCCCGGCCATGGCGTGGTTGCGGCGCCACGGCGCGACGCTTCACTGGATCGGGCGTTCGACCTGACGGTACTGGTTTCGGCTCGATTGTTCGCGCGGCGTGATTTTGACGACGGGGGGCGGCGGGCCGTTATAGGCGCGGGGGGCGGGTACGACGACAGGTGGTCGCTGCTCAGCCGGTCGGCGGCTCGTCTCGCGCCCGGTCGGTTCGCGGGTCGGCTCACGCCGGGGCTCGCGCGGCTCGCGCCCGATCGCCCGGTCTATCCAGCCTTGGTCGAATCGTTCGGGTGCCGGTGCCGTCTCGCCCTCGTCGGCGGGATCGCCGAACTCTCCGCCCGGATAGGGTGCGCCCTCCACCCCCTCGCCCGGCTCAAGGGGATTACCGTCCGGGTCGACCAGCATCGCGCCGTTGTCCGGCTCGCCCAGATAGGATTCGGCGTCCGGCTCGAGCTGCCATTCGGGCAGCGTGACCTCGGTGTCGAACGCCTCGACCGGGCGGTTGCGCACGGCCTTGCCCATGAAACTTGCAAAGGCCCGCGCCGGGGCGGTGCCGCCCTGCAATCCGCCGACGGGGCGCGAATCGTCGCGTCCCATCCACACGCCGGTGGTGATCCCGCTCGAAAAGCCGATGAACCAGCCGTCCTTGTTGAGCGTGGTCGTGCCGGTCTTGCCCGCGACCGGCCGGCCGATCTGCGCCGCGCGCCCGGTGCCGGTGGCGACCGCGGTCTGCAGCAGGTCGGTCATCTGCGCCGCCACGAACGGCGCGACCAGCACGCGCGACGTGTCGACCTGGTGCGCATAGATCGTCTCGCCATTGGCGGTCACGCGGGTGATGCCGAACGGGGTCACCGCAACGCCCTTCTGCGCGACCGAGGCAAAGGCGCGGGTCATGTCGATCAGCCGGACGTCCGATGTGCCCAGCACCATCGCCGGCTGGGTATCCACCGGCGTCGTGATGCCGAACCGGCGCGCCATGTCGGCGATGGTGACGAAGCCGATTTCCTGGCCCAGGCGCGCGGCGACCGTGTTGATCGAATAGGCGAAGGCGGTCCGCAGCGTCATTTCGCCGTTGAATCGCCCGGAACTGTTGCGCGGGCTCCACCCGTTGATCGTGATCGGGGCGTCGACGACCATGTCGGTCGGCTTGAAGCCGTTTTCGAGCGCGGCAAGATAGACGAACAGTTTGAACGCCGATCCGGGCTGGCGCGTCGCCTGGGTGGCGCGATTGTAGATCGACGACACATAATCCTTGCCGCCGACCATCGCCCGGACCGCGCCGTCGCGGTCGAGCGCGACCAGCGCGCCTTGCGACCCGGCGGGGGCAAAGGCGCGGATCGCGGCGTCGGCGTCGCGCTGCATCGACAGGTCGAGCGTGGTCCACACCTCCAGCGGCGCCTGGGTCTCGTCGATCAGCAGGTCGAGCTGGGGCAAGGCCCAGTCGGTGAAGTAGCGCACGCTGTTCTGCTTGGGCTCGGGGGCGAGTTTGACCGATTGCGGTGCCGCCGCCGCGGCTTCGTCGGCGGTGATCGCGCCGGTCTCAACCATCAGGTCGAGGACGACGCTGGCCCGGTCGATCGCGGCTTCGGCGTCCGCGGTCGGCGAATAGCGCGACGGCGCCTTGACCAGGCCGGCGATGACCGCGGCTTCCGACAGCGACAATTGCGTCGCCGGATGGCCGAAGAAGCGGCGCGATGCCGCGTCGATGCCATAGGCGCCGCCGCCGAAATAGACCTTGTTCAGATATAGCTCGAGGATCTGGTCCTTGGTGAACTTGCGCTCGATCGCCAGCGCCAGCACCATTTCGCGCAGCTTGCGGCTGACATCGTATTTGTTCGACAGGAAAATCGTGCGCGCGACCTGCTGGGTGATCGTCGATGCCCCCTGCAGCCGGCGGCCGGTGCCGCGATTGTCGATCGCGAACTTGGCGATGCGGGCGAGCGCGATCGGATCGACGCCGGGATGCGCACGGAACCGGCGATCCTCGACCGCGATCATCGCGTCGCGCATCACTGGCGGGATGCGGTCATAGCCGATCCATTCGCCATAGCTGGGGCCGAGCGAGGCGATGATGGTGCCGTCGACCGCGCGCACCTGGATCATCTGGCCATTCTGCGATGATTTGAGCGCGGCGAAGCTGGGCAGCGACGCGCGCGCGCTGAACACCGCGACGGTCAGCGCGATCAGTGCGAACAGGCCGACGATCGCGCCGGCCACGACCGTCCAGCCGAGGATGCGGCGCCAGCGGCGCGGTTTGGAAGCGGAACGTGCAGCCATCGAAGCGACGTGGATTAGGGGCTAAGTGCCCTGCCCACAAGCATCACGCGGCGTCGCTCGCCTCCCCCGCGCTCCGCGCCCGGAAATCGAGCGAGGCGGAGTTGATGCAGTAGCGCAGGCCCGTGGGCGGCGGGCCATCGGGAAAGACGTGGCCGAGATGCCCGTCGCAGACCGCGCAGCGGACTTCGACGCGCCGCATGCCGTGGCTGTCATCGCCATGCTCGGTGACGTTGGCCGCGTCGGCCGGCTGGGTATAGCTGGGCCAGCCCGAACCCGAATCATATTTGTCGACGCTGTCGAACAACACGGTGCCGCATCCGGCGCAGCGATAGACGCCGTCGGCCTTGTTGTTGTTGTACCGCCCGGTGAACGGCGGTTCCGTCCCGGCTTCACGCAGGATGTGATAGGCCTCCGGCGACAGCTTCTTGCGCCACTCGGACTCGGACAGGTTGATCGTGGTCATGGCGCATGATGTGTGGTGTCGCGCTGCGCCCGTCAATCCACCTTTGCATCGCCTTGCGGTGCCGGTGCGGCCATGGCCCAATAGAGTTGCGCCGGCGGCACGTTACGCCACAGCATGTCGTGGTCGATCCGCGGAAAATGCGGGGCGAGGAACGCGCGGACCTTGGGTGAGAACTGATAGACGAGGAACGCGCCGCCCGGGCGAAGCACCTCCGCCGTCGCTGCCGCGATCTTGTCGCCGACGCCCGGTGGCAGCGTGGAAAAGGGCAGGCCCGACAACACATAGTCGGCGTGCTCGTGACCGTGTTCGCGCATGATGCGCCCGACATCCGCCGCCGATCCGTGCACCGCGATGAAGCGGGGATCGTGGATCGTCGCGCGCAGATAGGCGATGAAATCCGGGTTGGTGTCGATGACCAGCAGCGTCGCGTCGGGCGCCAGCCGGTCCAGCACCGGACGGCAGAACGTACCCACTCCCGGGCCATATTCGACGAACAGCCGCGTCCTCGACCAGTCGACCGGCTCCAGCATGCGACGGATCAGCACGCGCGACGACGGGATGATCGATCCCACCATCACCGGATGCTTCAGGAAACCGCGGAAAAACATCGCGGCCGCCGAGGGGGGCCGTTCGTGCCGTCGGGTCCGCGGCAGCGGGATTGAGGAATCACTATAGGTCATGGGAGCCACAAGAACGCGCAATGATTGGGAAAGTGTCACCGTCAGTCCCAAAATTGCAAAGACTTTGCAAGCTGGCGTATTTTGCCGCCGCGTCTGCCCCTGCTGCGCTTGCGCGTGTCACGCTTGCCATTATCGGCGCGCCGCGTCATGCGCGGGCCGTCATGCGCAACCGCCGCCGCGGCGAGATCGCCGTCATCTTCCAGTCGCGCCGCCGGCCCGGCGACGATGCCGCCTATGCCGCCGCGGCGCACGCGATGGAGGCGCTGGCGCGCGAACAGCCGGGCTATCGCGGCCATGAACATGCGCGCGGCGACGACGGTTTCGGGATCACGATCAGCTATTGGGCGGATGAAGCCAGCGCGATCGCCTGGCGCGACCATCCCGAACATCGACGCATCCGCGATCTCGGCCGGGCGCACTGGTATGCGGATCATGAGACGATCGTGACGCGGGTCGAGCGTGACTATCGCTGGCAGGCGGAGTGAGGGATGGTCCGGTTCGATCGCACATTCGCGCTGCTTTTCACCGTCATGCTCGCGATCGCCGCGGGCAACACCGCGCTCCAGTCGGTGCTGCCGGCGCTCGGCCGATCGCTCGGCGTCGCGGACAGCGCGGTGGCGGCGGCATTCTCGGTGTCGGCGCTGCTATGGGTCATCGCCGCGCCCTTCTGGGCGAACCGGTCGGACCGGACCGGGCGGCGGCTGATGGTCCTGGTCGGCATGACCGGCTTTTCGGTGTCGCTGTTCCTGTGCGGCATCTTCCTGGTCGCGGGCATCAACGGCTGGATCGCACCGTCGGTCGCGTTTCTGCTCTTCATCGGCGGGCGGCTGATCTACGGCACGTTCGGTGCCGCCGCGCCGCCCGCGGTCCAGGCACTGGTCGCCGGGCGGACCAGCCGGGAGGAACGGACGCGCGCCTTGTCGCTGCTCGCGTCCGCATTCGGGCTGGGGACGATCCTGGGCCCGGCCTTCGCGCCCTATCTGGTGCTCGGCCATGCCGGCCGGATCGAGATCGGCCTGGCGGGCCCGGCCTTCGTCTTCTGCGCGTTCGGCGTCCTCGTCACCCTGGCGGCCTGGCGATACCTGCCGCGCGACGGGGCGGTGGCCCATGCCACCGGTGCGGCGGCGAGCTATCCCTCGATCGGCGGCCAGAGCTCGGGCGCATCGGTTACCGCGGCCACCGCCGAAGGGGGCGAGGCGGTCGGCTATCTCGATCGCCGCATCCGCACCTGGATCGTCATCGGACTGGCGATGGGCCATGCCCAGGCGATGACTGGCCAGGCGATCGGCTTTCTGGTGATCGACCGGCTCGCGCTCGCCCCCGCCGACGCGCTCCAGCCGACCGGCCTGGTGCTGATCATGGGTGCGGGCTCCGCGCTGCTGGCGCAATGGGGGATTATCCCGCTGCTCGACCTGCGGCCGCGCCAGCTCGTGCTATGGGGCGTCACGCTGGCGGCCGCGGGCTCGGTGATGACGGGCCTTGCCACGTCGCTCTATGGCATCGCCACCGGCTTTGCGCTGGCCTCGCTCGGCTTCGGGTTCATCCGGCCGGGGTTTACCGCCGGCGCGTCGCTGGCCGTCGGTGCGGCCGCACAGGGATCGGTGGCGGGCAAGATCACCGCGATCAACGGCGCGGCGTTCGTGCTCGGTCCCTCGATCGGCGTCCTGCTCTACGAATATTGGCGGCCGCTGCCCTATCTGGTGGCGGCGAGCGTCCTCGTCCTGCTGCTCGGCTACGCAGCCGCGCGGCTCAGTCGGGGCGATCGCGCGGCGCCAGCATCCCCGGCGCAATGAAGCCGATCGGCTGCAACGCCACCGCGTCCTGCTTCAGCCGCGCCTGCATCGCTTCATAGTCGCGCTCGACCTCCGCCGACACCGACGCCCGCGAATCGGCGAGCGCCGCGTCGAAATCGGCGCGGGTCACGTCGTCCGCCCCCATCGACCGGCGCAGCGCGAACAATCCGGCACGCCGGACCACGTCGGCCAGGTCGGCACCGGTGAACCGCTCGGTCCGGGCCGCCAGGTCGTCCAGATCGACGTCGGCGGCGAGCGGCATCTTCGCGGTCTGGATGCCCAGGATGCGCGCACGCCCGGCCGCGTCGGGCAGCCCGACATAGACCAGCTCGTCGAACCGCCCGGGACGCAGCAGCGCCGGGTCGATCAGGTTTGGGCGATTGGTCGCGCCGATCACCACCACCGCCTGCAGGTCCTCCAGCCCGTCCATCTCGGCCAGGATCGTGTTGACGACGCGCTCGGTCACCTGCGGCTCGCCCATGCCGCCGCCGCGCGCCGGCACCAGCGAATCGAGTTCGTCGATGAAGATGACACACGGGGCCACCTGCCGCGCGCGCGCGAACAGCTTGGCGATCTGCTGCTCGCTCTCGCCATACCATTTGCTCAGCAGGTCGGACGATTTGGTGGCGATGAAATTTGCTTCCGCCTCGCGCGCCACCGCCTTCGCCAGCAACGTCTTGCCGGTGCCCGGCGGGCCATAGAGCAGGAAGCCCTTGGCCGGCCGGATGCCCAGCCGGCGGAACGCCTGCGGGTTCTTGAGCGGCAGCTCGACGCCTTCCTTCAGCCGGATCTGCGCATCGTCCAGCCCGCCGACATCTTCCCACCGCACGCGCGGTGCCTCCACCATCACCTCGCGCATCGCCGACGGCTGGACGCGCTTCAGCGCCTCCAGGAAATCGCGGCGCGTGACCGACAGCGTGTCGAGCACCTCGGGCGGGATGCCGCCTTCGGCCAGGTTGAGCCGCGGCATGATCCGCCGCACCGCCTCGATCGCCGCCTCGCGGGTCAGCGCGCCCAGATCCGCTCCGACAAAGCCATAGGTCGTCTGCGACAGCTCGTTGAGGTCGACATCCTCGGCCAGCGGCATGCCGCGCGTATGGATGCCCAGGATCTCGCGCCGGCCGCGCTCGTCGGGCACGCCGACGATGATCTCGCGGTCGAAGCGGCCGGGACGGCGCAGCGCCTCGTCGATCGCTTCGGGCCGGTTTGTGGCGGCGATCACCACCACGTTGGCGCGTGCCTCCAGCCCGTCCATCAGCGTCAGCAGCTGCGCGACCAGCCGCTTTTCCGCTTCGCCCGTCACCTGGCCGCGCTTGGGCGCGATCGAATCGATCTCGTCGATAAACAGGATCGACGGCGAGGACTTGTTGGCTTCCTCGAACACGTCGCGCAGCCGCTTTTCCGACTCGCCATAGGCCGAACCCATAATCTCGGGCCCGTTGATCAGGAAGAATGCCGCATCGCTTTCGTTGGCGACCGCGCGGGCAAGCCGCGTCTTGCCGGTGCCCGGCGGCCCGTGGAGCAGCACGCCCTTGGGCGGATCGACGCCCAGACGCTGGAACAGCTCGGGATAGCGCAGCGGCAGCTCGACCATCTCGCGCAGCTGGTCGATCGTCGCGCTCATGCCGCCGATGTCGTCATAGGTCACATCGGCGCGGCGGCTGTCCTGCGGCTCCTCATAATCGGCGCGCAGCTCGATCTCGGTGTCGGCATCGATATGGACCACGCCGCGCGGGCTGGTGCCCAGCACGACCATCCGGATTTCCTGCAGCGCATAGGCGGGCGCGCGGGGAAATTGCGCGATGCTAGGGGGAAAATCGTCGACGCGCTGCTGGCCGACGGTGGCGACCACGTCGCCCTGGCACAGCGGCCGGCCGACAAAGGTGCGCTTGAGCGCGGTGCCCGATCCCTGGAGCCGCAGGTTCTTTTGTGCAGGCGCAAAGACGACCCGGGTCGCGGGCTTCGATTCGGCGCGGCGGATTTCGACGAAGTCGCCCGACCCGACGCCCGCATTGGCGCGCTGAAGCCCGTCGATGCGCAGGATCTCGAGCCCCTCGTCTTCCGGATAGGGCAGCACCGCGCGCGCCGGAGTCGCGCGCTTGCCGACGATCTCGATCACATCCCCCTCGGCCAGGCCGAGCGCGGCCATCAGCGCGCGGGGCAGGTGGGCGAGGCCGCGGCCGCTGTCCTCGGCACGCGAATGCGCGACCTGAAGCCGGCGGACTTGTTGTTCTTCATCGGCCATGCGCGCCCCCTTGTCGGTCTGGGTTCAAACGCGCCAAGTGGGGTGTCGGTCCCAGCGAGTCGAGGGGGCCTCTTGCGAAAAAAAAGGGCCGGTCCCGAAGGACCGGCCTTGAAAGTTTTAGGAGAGGATGCCTGAAAGGCCTCACCTATGTGCGCTGCGTCATCCTTTTGTGCAAGTGCGAAAAGAACAAAGCCGATTGCAAGTTTCGCAATCGGCGACAAACGATCGCAATCGCCGGTTCGGCCGCTTGTCTGTTCCCGCACCGCACCGCACAATGATCTGCCATGCGCCGCCTTCCGCCCCTGACCGCGATCGAAGCGTTCGTCCATGTCGCGCGCCTGGGCTCGCTCAAGGCCGCGGCAAGCGAGCTTGCGCTGTCGTCGCCCGCGCTCAGCCGCCGGGTCCAGGCGCTGGAACGTTTCGTGGGGAAGGCGTTGTTCGAGCGCCGGCATCAGGCAATGGTCCTCAATGCCGACGGGGAACGGCTGCTGGCGCAGATCGCCCCTGCGCTCGATACGCTGGCCGATGCGGTCGAAGCGATGTCGACCGGCGGCGACGTGCTGCGGCTGCGCCTGGCTGTCCTGCCACTCTTCGCCTCGCAGCGGCTGATGCCACGCCTGGGCGACCTGCGTCGCCAGCATCCGCGCCTCCATCTCGACGTCGATACGACGAGCAACGCGCTCGCCCGGCTCGGCGACGGGATCGACGCGGCGATCGTGCTGGCGCCCGCGGTCGATCCGCAATTCCACAGCGTTCGGCTCGACCGCAACCGCGTCTATGCGATCGGCGCGCGGGCGCTGGTCGAGGGGGACGCGCCGGTGCGCCACCCCGCACAGATGGCGGGCCTGACCGCGCTGGTGCATCGCGACATGCCCAACACCTTTGCCGAATGGCGCGTCGCCATGGGGGTTCCCGACCTCGAGCCGCTGGCGATCGATCATTTCGATTCGGGCGCGTTGATGCTGGAGGCCGCCGCGCTCGGCATCGGCGTCGCGTTCATGCTCGAATCGCATTTCGAGGGCGCGCGCGACGACCGGCTCGTCCGCCTGTTCGACGCCGCGGTCGACAGTGCCTACAGCTACTGGTTCGTCTGTCGCCGGCGCGCGCTCGATCAGCAGCCGGTCCGGCTGTTCCACGACTGGCTGGTCGCGACCGTCGCCACGACTGCGGAGTGATCCGAAAACAGACGGCTCGGGTCAGACATGATCGTCACCCCGGCCCTGTGCCGGGATCCACCGTGCCGCCTTCAACGCGCCGGCAATCCTTACATGATCCAGGCGGCATACAGCGCCGTTGCCCGCACGGATTGCGCCCTGTCGAGAGGTAGACCCCGGCGCAAGGCCGAGGTGACAGGTGAGGTCTGGCGTTCGTTCAGCTCAACCGCGATCGAGGCCAAAAGGCTTCAAGCCGCGCCGGCCTTTACGATCTTGCCCGGATTGCGCGGCGGCTCGCCCTTGGGCAGCGCATCGACATGGTCCATGCCGTCGGTCACTTCGCCCCAGACGGTGTACTGGCCGTCGAGGAAGGTCGCATCGTCCAGGCAGATGAAAAACTGGCTGTTCGCGCTGTGCGGATCGGCGGTACGCGCCATCGAACACACGCCGCGGACATGCGGCTCGCGGCTGAACTCGGCGCGCAGATTGGGCTCGTCCGATCCGCCCATGCCGGTGCCGGTCGGATCGCCGCCCTGCGCCATGAATCCGTCGATCACGCGGTGGAACACCACCCCGTCGTAAAAGCCGCGATTGGCCAGCGTCGCGATCCGGGCGACATGGCCGGGGGCGAGGTCGGGGCGCAGCCGGATGGTGACGTCGCCGGTGTCGAGCGTCAGGGTCAGGGTGGTGAATTCGGACATCGGTGCAGCTCCACGCGGCGAAAGGAATGAACGCCCCCTAGGCGCGGCTGGGCGTCCAGGCAAGGCGGGCCGCGGCCGTCGGTTGTTCGCGCGCCGCCGACGCGCTAGGGCGGGACAGGAGTGACACGCGCGACCGGGGAGGGGCGGGG
>NZ_LSKG01000089.1:0-8861 GCF_001557005.1 Sphingomonas sp. CCH15-F11
GTCATGCGGCGCGCGCCTGCGCTGCCGACGCGTCAAGCGCAGCACCGGTCTTCGCGCCAATCTCCTCTATTGTGACCCCAGGCGCCAGTTCGACAAGGCGCAGTCCGGGCTTGTCACAGGCGATCACACCAAGGTCGGTGACGATCAGATCGACGCACGCCTTGCCAGTCAGCGGCAGACTACACGTCGGCAAGATCTTCGGCTCGCCGGCCTTGTTCGCGTGGTCCATCACGACAACTACGCGCTTGACGCCGGCGACGAGATCCATCGCACCGCCCATCCCCTTCACCATCTTGCCGGGGATGGTCCAGTTGGCGATGTCGCCTCCCTCGCTGACTTCCATTGCTCCAAGTACCGTCAGATCGATGTGGCCGCCGCGGATCATCGCGAAACTGTCAGCGGAAGAGAAGAACGATGAGGTCGGTAGCGCAGTGATCGTTTGCTTGCCCGCGTTGATGAGGTCAGGATCGGCTTCACCTGCAAAGGGAAACGGTCCCATGCCCAACATGCCGTTCTCCGATTGCAGCGTCACGTCGATGCCATGCGGGATATGGTTGGCGACCAGTGTCGGAATACCAATACCGAGATTGACATAGTATCCGTCGCGCAATTCACGCGCGGCCCGCGCGGCCATTTCGTCACGACTCCACGGCATCAGACGGCCTCCCGATTGCGCGTGGTCAGCTTTTCGATCCGCTTTTCGTTGATGGTGCTCTTCACGATCCGATCCACGTAAATGCCGGGTGTATGGATGCAGTCAGCGTCGAAGGTGCCCGGCGGCACGATCTCTTCGACCTCCGCCACGGTTACCCTGCCTGCAGTGGCCATCACCGGATTGAAGTTGCGCGCCGTCTTGCGGAACATGAGGTTGCCAGCCGTGTCGGCACGCCAAGCCTTCACGATTGCCAGATCCGCGCGCAGCCAAGTTTCGCGGACATAGTCCTCGCCGTCGAAGCTCTCGACAGGCTTTCCTTCCGCAACAACGGTGCCCACCCCGGTCTTCGTGAAAAAAGCCGGGATACCTGCTCCGCCGGCGCGGATCCGCTCGGCAAGCGTACCCTGCGGCGTCAGCTCCAGCGCCAGCTCGCCCGAGAGGTACTGCTGCTCGAACAGCTTGTTCTCGCCGACGTAGCTCGAGATCATCTTGCCGATCTGCCGCGTCTCCAGCAGCATCCACAGTCCAAAGCCATCGGCGCCGGCGTTGTTGGAGATGACGGTGAGATCGCGAACGCCGCTGGCGCGTATCTCCGGAATAAGGCTCTCGGGATTACCCGAGAGCCCAAACCCGCCCGACATGATCGTCATGCCATTGAAGAGTAGTCCATCCAGCGCGGCGGCTGGCGTGTCGTACACCTTATTCATCTGACCGCCGCTCCGGTCTCAGGCTGCCGCACGAGTGCGGGCGGAGAAAACGCCGTCCTCGTGGGAGGCGGAACGCTGAAGCTCGAAATCAAACGCGACATAAGCACTGTCACCTTGGCGCTGCGGCACAGGCAGCAGCCCTTCCCGCGTGGCGAAGGCGAAATCGTCATTGGCGAAGGGATCGTCGCCGAAGTTGATCTGCGTTGTCAGTGCACGGTATCCGGGTGCTTCAACGAAGAAGTGGACGTGTGCCGGACGATTGCCGTGGCGGCCGATCGACTTCAGCAGCCGTTCCGTCGTGCCATCGGGCGGGACCGAATAGCCGTTCGGCATCTTCGAGTGGAAGGAATAGCGGCCGTCCGGTCCGATCTTGATCCGACGGCGATTGTTGAACGGCGTCTGCGCTCCGGTGGGATCGAAGTGCGAGTAGAAGCCGTGCGAGTTGGCGTGCCAGACGTGGAGGATTGCGCCATCGGGCGTCTCGCCCTTCGGCCCCTTGATTTCACCCGTCATGTAGAGGGTGCCAGTTTCGTCGGGATCATCGCTGAGGTTCACGTCGCCTTCGACGAGCGGCGCACCCTCCACATAAAGCGGTCCCTCGATGGTCCGCGGCGTGCCACCGCTCTCGCCGGCCTCCTTGTCCTTGGCGTCCATGTAGAGGTCCATGAAGTGCTCGAGGCCGAGCCCTGGAACGATGAGCCCGAATTCACCCACGCCGTCCTGGAAGAACTTGATCGCCGACCAGAACTCACTCTCCGTGATGTCGTACTTGGCGATGGCAATCATCACCGCCTCGACGAGATCGCGCGTGATCGCCTTGATGCGCGGATCACCGCCTTCGACGGTTCCGCCGCTGGCGCGATCGAGGAGGTTCTGTACCTCCGGTGTCTGCACGAAATTCTCGTTCATCGTTCCTCTCCTTGGCGTCTTATTTAATGATTGGTCAGCGATCGTCGTCATGGATCGACGATGGATGCCTGCACAAAGCGGTGACCTTCACTTCCATGTACGGAAACAGCGGTAGCGTGCTGAGCAGATCGTGAAGTTCTACATTGCCGGGCACGTCGAAGATGCTAACGTTGCTGTAGCGCCCAGCGACGCGCCAAAGATGACGCCATATGCCTTGTCGCTGGAGATCCTGTGCGCGCGCCTTCTCCTCGGCTTTGAGAGCCTCGATCATCCCGGCATCGGCATCGTGCGGGATGCGCACGTCCATAGTTACGTGGAATAACATCGTCTCAACCCACCGCCTGAAGTGGCATCACTACCGTGGTACGTAACGGCCGATCACGACGCAGCGCGGCGATTGCCTCCGCTCGCGGCTCAATACCGAGACCTGACGCGGTCGGCAGCACAAGCGAGCCCGCTTCGTATCGTAAAGGTTCGGCGAGCAGTTCCTCGGTCAGGAGCAGCGGACCGAACAGCTCGGTGCCGTATTCGAGCGCGCCAACGGTGGAAAACACGTGGGCGGAAGCGATTGTTCCGATGCCGCCCTCCAACATGGTGCCGCCGTAGAGCGCAATTCCAGCAGCCTCCGCGATGCCGGCCAGCTTCTTAGCCGCTGACAGTCCACCCGCCTGTGCAATCTTGATGGCGAAGACGTCTGCGGCATGTCCGCAGGCGAGCGAATAGCCGCTTTCCGGTCCGTGCAGCGCCTCATCCGCCATGACAGCGACGCAGCCCATCTGGGTCAGCCGGGCCATGCCTAAATTCTGGGTCGCGGGGATCGGCTGCTCGACCAGGTCGACCCCTGCATCAGCAAGCATCGGAAGCGCGCGCTTTGCCGTCGCTTCACTCCATGCCTGGTTGACGTCGACCCGCACGCTGGCGCGATCGCCCAGCGCCCGTTTGATCGTGGCGACATGCGCGACATCTTGCTCGAATGGGCGTTTGCCGATCTTGAGCTTGAAGGCATGGTGTCGATCCCGCGCCAGCATATCCTCCGCCTCTGCGATGTCACGATCCGTATCGCCGCTTGCCAGCGTCCACAGCACGGGCAGCCGATCGTGCAGTCGCCCGCCCAATAGTTCACTGACGGGCACGCCGAGGCGCTTTCCCTGCGCATCGAGCAAAGCGGTTTCGATCGCGTTCTTGGCAAAATGGTTCGCCACGATATGACGACGCAGCATCGCCATCGCCGACGCAGGACGCGCGTCGCTGCCAATCAGCACCGGCGCGACGTAGCGATCGATCGTCAACTTGATGCTCTCAGGGCTTTCAGCTCCGTAGCTGAGGCCGCCAATCGTTGTTCCCTCGCCAAAGCCAACGATTCCATCGGAACAGAGCAGTCGGACGATTACGATCGTCTGTGACTGCATCGTTGCGACAGACAGCACGTGTGGCCGGATCGTCGGCACATCTAGAATGATTGTCTCGATGGCGTTGATGGTAACGCGTGTCATCGCCCCGTTCCTCTCCTCAGCTATGTGAGGCTAGGAAAATAAGCTGATCGTGAAAAATGCCGATTTGGTTGGCCATGATACCTTTTCGGCATCGGGCTTAGGCGCTGAATGCGATCGACGGAGTCGCGGCGGCCCGATTTTATGTCCCGCAGCCAGCTATCACAGACACGATGCCAGGAAGAACGCCAGAGCCATCTTTCTTGGCCGTTTTACGTTAGAATCGGATTACACCGCACCGCGCAATGCTTTCGCCAGCATCATCGTCAGCTCACCGCGGTTGACGCCGTAAAGCAGGCAGGCCGCTTTCCACCAAAATGTATAGGTTCCGCTACCGACCTCCCGTCAGGCTGATCCGATTGCCAAGGTGACGGAAGGCGCGATCACGGCAGGTAAGCAGGATGACCTGCATCCGTGTTGCGGCCTCGGTCAGGATTTCGGTCATGATATCTAGTCGGGTATCGTCCGAGTAGACCAGCGGGTCGTCCAGGATCAGCGAGACCGGCGCTCCCTGCTCAAGGAGCATGTCGGCAAAGGCGAGCCGGGTGAGAACCGCTAACTGCTCCTGCGTGCCCCTGGAGAGATCGCCGCAACTCTCGCCCAAACCGTCCCGAGCAATTGACGCCAGACCAAGGTCGTCGCCAAAGCCGGGGTCCGCACCCGGCAGCAGCCGTTCGATGTGCCGGCGCGCACGCCGCGCCACTGGCCCGACGAACGTCCGCGACGTCTCGACGCGTGCACTCTCCAACGTGTCACGAAGCAGCTTCAGCGTCTCCGCTTCCTGCGTTACACGTGCCAGGTTGGCAACTGCGGCATCAGCCTCCTCTCGCGCGACTGCGGCGCGGTCGGCCAGCCCCTTGCCGCCTTCCGCCTCGATCCGCGCCTCCAGCCCGGCAATCACCTTTTCCAGGTCGGTACGCTGTGCCCGGGCCACCCCGACCCGCTTGTCTAGCAGGCCGATCTGCCGTTCGATCGTCGCAACGTCATGCGCGGTCGCTGCGCGTTCGGCATCCTGCAGGTTGACGAGCGCTGCCGCCTCCTGCTGGCGCGCTTCGCGCAAGGCCTCGTCAAGCGAAGCCACCTCGGGCCTGGCTTCCAAGGCGGCAAGCTGTGCCGCGGCGTTCAGCGCATCCCGCTCGGCGCCAGCTTCCTGCACCATCAGAGGAGCATTGCGCGCCTCCACTTCGCGCAACTGCTCGGATGCCACCGCATCGACACCTTCAGCCCTTGCAAGGGCCGTATCCGCCTCACCCGCTGCAACCGTCAATGCCTCGATGTCGGCTTCTTCGTCCCTCTCCTGCCCTTCCGCGCCTTCCTCCAATTCGGCAATGAAGAGCTTCAGGGCGGGCGCACCCGCCTTGATCCCGAGCAGCGTCACGGCAGGCGTGATCCCGGCGATCCGCGCTTCAACCGTGCGAAGGTTGGCGACCGCGTCTCGCGCGGCCTCGTTGCGAGCGCGAGCCGCAGCGACGCTCTCCACCCCGTGCTCGGCTAAGGCTGCGTTCAGATCATCGGTCGCATTGGCGAGTACCGTTTCGGCGCCTTGCAGCCCGACCGGCGGCCGGATGATGAGCTCGGCATTGCCCAGTCGGATGCGCGTCTCGCGAGACAGCATCCGGTCACCACGCTCCGCCGCAGATCCGTCGATCGTCAGGCCGCTGAGATCGCCGGCGAACTCGATCCGCGTCGCACCGGCATCCACGGCCGCCCGCGCCTTGTCCACGGCACGTTCACGTTCTTCGAGGGCCTTGATGACGGTGGTGGGGATCATCGCAGTCGCGAGCTGGCGCGTCGCTTCGTATTCGGCCTCCAGCGCAACCAGCTCGGCATATCGCCGTCGTGCCTCGCCGATTGCCCCCCGGCGCTCGCGCTCCGCAGCCCGTATCCGAGCAGCGTCAAGTGCCGCGTGGGCGGTCCGCCGAGTGTCACGATCACGGGTTAGCAGCTCACGGGCTGTCGTTGCTCGTTCCTGCGCGGCCGCCAGCTCCCCGACCAGGCCCGATCGGCTATCCCGTGCCTTGCCAAGCGCCGTAGCCGTGTCGACGACAGCTTTACGTGCGGTTGCGAGGCGCGATGCGAGATCCTCGAGTGCCTTGACGCGGTCGACAAGCCGGCCCTGCTCGGCGCGGCGTGTGTCGAGCAGTTGAGCGGCAGAACGCGCCACGTCGAGCTGGCCTACCAGCGCCCGACGCTGCTCAGCATCGGTGGTATCGGCAAGATCGCGATCGAGCACCTTCAGCCGCGCCCGCGCAGCCTCGAGATCGGAGAAGCCCTGCTCGAGTGCGGCAAGCCGAGTTGCCGCCTCGCTCGCGGCGCGTTGTGCTGCCTCATGTTCGTCGCGTGCGGCAGTCTGGCGACCGGTCGGCCGACCGCTGTTGGTCCAGTATTCCGCGAACTGGCTGTCGATGCGGGGGCGAACACGCTGGTAGGCGGCACCACCCATGATCGTGCCGACCTCGGCTTCCAGAGTAGCGCGAACGCTGTCGCGCACGATCTCGCCCGGCGCCGTCACCTCAAGCGCCTGCGCCTGCCCAACCCACAACAGGCCGAGTGCGCCGTGCGCTGCCGCGTCGCCGCCCTGGCTGGTGTCGCGACGCGCGCCGAGCAGCGCTTGCAGCTGCGCCTCGGCATCCTCGCCCTGCGCACGCCCGTTCGGTCCCCGAACCTCAACCGAAGCACTCTTCAGGAAGCGCTTGCTGACTTCCCACGCCTCGCCTTTCGCCTCGAAGCCGATCTCGATCTGCGGGGCGACGGCCTCACCGTAAGGCGCGTAGCTACGCGCAAGCCGGTTAGCGGTGTTGTGCCGGATGAAGAAGGCGGCGCGCATCGCTTCCAGCAGCGTCGACTTGCCGGTCTCGTTGGGCTCGATGATGACGTTGAGCCCATCGGTCAGCCCGTCCAGCACGAAGGGGTCGCGGTATTTGCGGAAGTTTGAAAGCGCGATGCGCCGGATCCGAAGGCTCATGCCGCGTCCTGCCCACGCTGATGTTCCACAAACAGGCGCTCAAGCGCCCGCCTGGCAATGGCGCCGTCGCTGCCACCGGCCTCTATCATGCTCATCAGCTTCGCCGCGGCCGTGCCGATCATCCCCTCGACCCGCAGGTCTGCCAGATCCTGTTCGCTCGGCCGACCGACGAGATCGTCGGCGGTGACCGCCAGATGGCGCAGGCGATGGCGCAGGTCGTTGTCGAGGCGCGCAAGGATCGCGATACGATCGGACAAACTGACGATACCCGAGAGCGAGAGCTGCAAGAGGGTTGCCGATGGTTCGACCTGCGCAAGCAGCCGGTCGCACTCGGCGGCGAAGCCCTCCGCGTCGGCCACCGTCCACGAACGCATCAGCCACTGGAACCTGCCAGTACGGATTGGCGACACCGACGGCTCCGCTCCTGCCTCAAGCGTCACGAGCAGAGCGTAGCCCGGCTCATCCCTCTGGAAGCGATCGGTTTCTGGCGTTCCTGAATACCAGGTGCGTGCATCGACCCTGAGGCTCCCGTGCCAGTCGCCCAGCGCAAGATAGTCGAGGTTGGAGCGCTGCGCGCGATCAGGTGCGATCTGGTTCTGAGCCTCGCCTCGCGACGAGAAGTCGCGGATTGAGCCGTGAGCGAGACCGATGCGCAAGCGCGCGCCTGGCGTCTCCATCGTGTCGAACAGCGCGGTTGGATCGTCGAGATTGTGCCGGTGGGTTAGCGGTGCCGGCAGCAGCCACTGCCCGGGCTCCAACTCGCATGGCACCGGCTCGGCGAGGATGCGGATATTGCCGACGCCCTTGGCGCGGACACGATCCCACAAGCCGCTATTGCGGGCGAAGTCGTGGTTGCCGGGCAGCAGCCACCAGGTACAGGCATAGCGCTGCATCCGCGACACCGCCTGCACGATCACGCGGTCTTCCGGTCCCTCAGTATCGAACACATCGCCGGCGACCAGCACGTGCGCGACGTCATGCTCAGTTGCAGCTTTGCCGATCGCGTCAATCGCATCGAACCGCGCTTCGCTGAGGGCAGCGCGCACGTCGCTGTCGAAGCGGCCATACGGCTTGCCGAGTTGCCAGTCGGCTGTGTGGATCAGGCGTAGCATGGAAACCTTCTGGCGGTGCGGGTCATGGCTGTCGAGCGGGACGTCCTGCCCCCTTCCCTACCCCGCCACCATGTAAAGTCAGCGGATCGTGACAACCTTGACCTCGACCGCATCGGCGATCTTCTTCCAGTTCTGGTCGCTGGTCCATGCGGGCAGACCGTCGCGCTGCGCGAGTGCCAGGCAGAAACGATCACCAAGGCTGAGCCCCGCCTCGGCTGTGGCCGCCCGCAACCGCCCGGCAATCTGCGCGAGTGCCTTGTCGGCCGGCACGACCGTCAGCGGCAGTGGATCGAGCATCGCATCGACTTCGCGCTCGGGCATGCCGGCATGGACGAAGTGGCTGACGACCTCAGCATAGTTGACGCTGCTCACCCGCGCCCCACCGATCTCAGTCGCGACCTTTGTCGCTCCGCGTTCGCCTTTGAGCATCGCGATGATCGCAGACGCATCCAGCACCACGCTCATTCGCCGCTCTCTTCCCGGCGTCGGGCAAGGAATGCGTCCACGGATGCGTCAGGATTACCGCCGGTGTACTGCTTGGCCAGAGCCTGGGCGCGTGCCACAGCCTGGCCTGCCGTCCGCAACACCACGCCGTCCTCCGTCTCGTCGAGATAGACTGCACCACCGCCACTCAGGCCAAGGCGCTTCCGGACGTCCGCCGGAAGGCTCATGCGCCCATTTGGCGTAATGTTAATTTGCAAGGTCATGTTAGCATACCAGCCCTAATGCACCACGTCTATGCAATATAGCTGAAGCGTCCATCCACGACAACAATATCGCGTTCGCGCCCTTCCTTCCTTCCAATGTCACATTTGACCTTGCGTGTCACATCGCTACAATCCTGCCAAATGCGCAATTTAGGAGGTGCGTTTTGGGTATGCCTTTTGAAGACCGCCCCTAAACTGGTGCCTTAATGGTGCTTTTCCCACTTTAAAAAGACTGGACAAACAAGCACCACGTATCGAAGATGTAAACGCTCGCGCTAAGTGGCGGCATTCTGATCGCGCTATTTGTCGGCGAGCG
>NZ_LSKG01000090.1:0-1522 GCF_001557005.1 Sphingomonas sp. CCH15-F11
TAGATCCTATGCAGGCCGGATCGGCTATGCCGTTGTTCCGTCAAACCCCACGGAGAACGCTACATGGAGAACTCGTCGTCAGATTACTGCCCCAAGACTTCTGTCATTGTCAGCGTTGAGCTCAGCAAGCGCAACTGGCTTGTTGCCTCGCTCTCGCCAGGAGCGGCGAAGCCTTCGCTGCGGACAATTCCTGCCGGGAACAGCGCGGCACTGATCAGTCACCTTCGCAATCTTGAGTGCAAGGCCGCTGATCGTATCGGTGAACCTGCCGCCATTCGCCTGTGCTTCGAGATTGGATATGATGGCTTCTGGCTCGCAAGGCTACTGCGGTCGAACGACATCGATACCTATGTGCTGGATCCCGCCAGCTTCCTCGTGTCGCGGCGAGGCAGGCGCGCAAAAACCGACCGGATCGACGCCGAAGCAATGATCGGGATCCTCAAAGCCTATCTCGCTGGCGACAAAAGCGTGTGCCGTGTCGTGGACGTGCCCTCTCCCGAGGAAGAGGACGCGCGCCGAGTAATGCGGGAGCGCGGCGATCTCGTGCACGAGCGCACCCGAATTATCTCTCGGATCAGGGGGCTACTTGCATTACAGGGCATACGATCTGTCAAAGCCATCAAGGGCGGTGACTGGTCAAAACAGCTCGACGACATGCGCACCGGCGATGGGCGGCCTTTGCCACCAAACCTTCGTCGACAAATTGAGCGCTGTTTCGAACGGCTCGCGTTGCTCAACGATCAGATCAAGGACATCGAGCGGGACCGCGCTGAAGTTGTGCTCCATGAGGAGTCTACCTTCCCATGCCGAGAGAAAGCGGTTCGCCTTGAGCAGCTGAAGGGCATTGGTCCGAACAGCGCGGCAATGTTGGTTGCAGAGGTTTTCTGCCGAAAGTTCGAAAGCCGACGACACGTCGCGGCCTTCCTTGGGTTAGCTCCGGCGCCCTTCGCCAGCGGCGACGTGTCGCGTGATCAGGGCATCAGCAAAGCCGGTAACCGAAGCACACGTGTGCAGATGGTGGAGCTTGCGTGGTGTTGGTTGAAATATCAGCCAAGTAGCGAACTGACCGTTTGGTATCGCAACCGGTTCAAAGGCAACGGCGCTCGCGCGGCAAAGGTGGGGATCGTTGCGCTCGCCCGAAAATTGTTAATCGCGCTTTGGCGCTTTGCGGAGACCGGTCTGGTCCCTCAAGGTGCCGAGCTCCGCGCCGCCTGATGCTTATGTTGCAACAGGCTCGATAAGGCGACGCGGATTGGTGTGATGTGTGACCGGGAAAGTTGATGGCGCCTGAAAACGCCCAGTAGTAGTTTGGTCCGCATCCGCCTTTGCTCGATCCGGGGATGTGAATACGGATTATGGTACGCGGCCACGGCCTCGACCGGATACAAGTCTATGCACGGATAGTGCATCAGCTGACCTCGGAACTAATGAAGCCAATCCTTGAGCATTGCGTGTGGGGGCCCCCAACCCGTCAACAGAAGGAACCGTTCAATGCGAACTTGACAAGGCCCGGATCATACAA
>NZ_LSKG01000091.1:0-17651 GCF_001557005.1 Sphingomonas sp. CCH15-F11
CCACAGGCCGCCGCGCCCGCGACCCCGCCCCAGGTGCGCACGATCCGTTCGCTGCGCGTCGAAGGATCGCTGCGCATCGAGCCCGAGACGGTGCTGTCCTATACCAAGCTGCGCGTCGGCGAGCCCTATACCAGCGAGACGGTCGACCAGGCGATCAAGGACCTTTATGCCAGCGACCTGCTGGCCGACGTGTCGATCGAGGGCGTCGAGACGGGCGACCTGATCATCCGCACTCGCGAAAACCCGATCATCAACCGCGTCGTGCTGGAAGGCAACAAGCGGCTGAAGAACGACAAGATCCTGCCCGAGATCAAGCTCGCCCCGCGCCAGATCTTCACGCGCAGCGGCGTGCGGAGCGACGTTGCGCGCATCATCGAGCTCTATCGCCGCCAGGGCCGCTTCGCCGCGTCGGTCGAGCCGCAGATGGTGTCGCTCGACCAGAACCGCGTCGACGTGATCTTCGAGATCAATGAGGGCCCCAAGTCGAAGGTTCGCCAGATCAATATCCTCGGCAACGAGAAATATGACGACGACACGCTGCGCGGCGAGATGGCGACCAAGCAGTCGCGCTGGTTCCGCCTGTTCAGCTCGAACACCAGCTACGACCAGGACCGGCTGGCCTATGACCAGCAGAAGCTGCGCCAGTTCTACCTGACCGAGGGCTATGCCGATTTCCGCGTGATTTCCGCGGTCGCCGAGCTGACCCCGGACAAGGAAGATTTCATCATCACCTATGTCGTCGAGGAAGGCCCGCGCTACAAGTTCGGCGAGGTCACCGTCGACAGCGCGATCCGCGATTTCGACGACGAGGCGCTCGCCAAGACGCTGCCGATCAAACAGGGCGACTGGTACAATGCCAAGCTGGTCGAGGATTCGCTCGACCAGCTGAGCGAATATGCCGGCCTGTTCGGCTATGCCTATGCCGACGTCCGGCCCGAATATAAGCGCGACCGCGAAGCGCTGACGATGACGCTGTCCTTCCAGCTCGCGGAGGCCAACCGGACCTATGTCGAGCGTATCGACATCACCGGCAACACCTTGACCCAGGACAAGGTCATCCGCCGCGAGATGCGGGTGGCCGAGGGCGACGCGTTCAACACGTTCCTGGTCAAGCGTTCGCAGGACCGCATCAACTCGCTCGGCTATTTCCAGGACAAGTTCGAGATCGAGCGCAAGGAAGGGTCGGCCCCGGACCGCGTCGTCCTCGCCGCCAACGTCGAGGAACGGTCGACGGGCGAATTGTCGCTGTCGGCGGGTTTCTCGAGCCTGGAGCGGTTCATCCTCCAGGGCGCGATCCGCCAGCGCAATTTCCGCGGGCGCGGCCAGGACCTGCGCGCCGAGGTCAGCTATTCCTCGTTCCAGAAATCGGCCGAGGTCGGCTTCACCGAACCTTTCCTGTTCGACAAGCCCATCCTGCTCGGCGGCACGATCTTCCGCCGCGACTTCAATTCGTTCAACTTCATCAACAACGATCGCAACACCACGTTCTCGCAGGTGTCGACCGGCTTCTCGATCGTCAGCGGCGTGCCGTTGACCGAGTTCTGGCAGCTGTCGGGCCGTTACACGCTGCAGCAGGACGACGTGACGCTCGACGAGGACCTGTTCTTCACCAACGGGGTGTGCGACCCGCTGCGCGCCGGGCGATTCCTGTGCGACCAGATCGGCAACCGGCTGACGTCGAGCATCACGCTGGCGCTGATCTTCAGCAACCTGAACAGCCGCCTTCGCCCGACGCGGGGGCAGCAGCTGTCGCTGTCCGGCGATTTCGCCGGCCTGGGCGGCGATGTCCGCTATCTGCGCGGCCGGGTCGATTTCGACAAATACTGGTCGTTCGGGCGCGGCTGGGTGCTCTCGGTCGGGGCCGAGGGCGGATATATCAAGTCGTTGCAGGATAGTCCGGGCGAAGGCATCGACCCGGTCCGGATCATCGACCGCTTCTATCTGGGCGAACCGCAGTTCCGCGGCTTCCAGATCCGCGGCGTCGGGCCGCGCGTCCAGCGCCTGTTCTTCTCCGGCATCGATCCGCAGACGGGCGTCCAGGAGCTGTTGACCGGACGTCGTGACCGGACCGACGATCCGCTCGGCGGTCGCGCCTATTATCTCGGCAAGATCGAGCTGGAGCCGCCACTGGGTGCCAGCGTGGCGGAGCTCGGGCTGCGTCCTTCGGTCTTCGTGCAGGTCGGCGCGCTGTTCGGCGTGACCCGCCCGATCCTCCAGGCGCCGCAGGCGACCGACCCGAACGGCGCGCCGCTGTTTATCGGCCGCAATGCCGACGGCACCTTCTCGTCCACGACCGCGGCGACCGACGCGGCCGGCAACGCCAACGCGCCGCAGCTCCAGTTCATCGAGCGTTTCCTGGGGGATTCCCCGCGGCCACGCGTCTCGGTGGGCGTCGGCGTCAACTGGAACTCACCGTTCGGGCCGCTCCGGCTCGACCTTGCCAAGGACATCCTCTCGGTCGAGGGCGATGACCCCAAGCTCTTCACTTTCAACGTAGGGACTGCATTCTAATGCGTATTGCCAAGACTTCTCTTGTTGCCGCGGCGTCGTTCGCCGCGCTTGCCGCCACGCCGGCGATGGCCCAGCGGATTCCCGCGGCCACCGTCGCCGTGGTCGACAGCGAGCGCGTGCTGCGCGACTGCACCGCGTGCCGCGCCGCCAACACCCAGCTCCAGGGCCAGGTGACCTCGCTCCAGCAGCTCGCGCAGCAGCTGAGCACGCCGCTGCAGACCGAGCAGCAGCAGCTTCAGACCGCGATCGACGCCGCCAAGGGCAATCCGGACGCCGCGCTCCAGCAGCGTGTCCAGGCGTTCCAGACGCGCCAGCAGTCCGCGCAGCGCCAGGTCGCCGAGCAGGAAAACACCGTCCAGCGCAACGCCGCCTATGTCCGCCAGCAGATCGTCGAGAAGATGCTGCCGATCGTCCAGCAGGTCGCGCAGCAGCGCGGCGCGCAGATCGCGGTCGATCGCGGCAGCGTGCTGTTTTCCGCACCGACCGTCGACATCACCGACGGCGTGCTGACGACACTCAACCAGCAGCTCGCGAGCGTCAGCGTGACCGCGCCGCCGCCGCCGCAGCGTCCCGCCGCCGGCACCGCGCCCGCCGGCACCCCGGCACCGGCGACGCCGCGGCCCGAGGGTCGGTGAGCGACGCGGCCGACACCCCGACCGCCATCGGCCCGCTCGATATCCGGCGGGTGATGGCGGCGTTGCCGCATCGCTACCCGATGCTGCTGGTCGACCGGGTCGAGGACCTCATCCTCGACCGGTCGATCCGCGCGACCAAGGCGGTGACGATCAACGAGGGATTTTTCCAGGGGCATTTCCCCGACCGGCCGATCATGCCCGGCGTGCTGATCGTCGAGGCGCTGGCGCAGGCGGCCGGCATCCTGGCGGTCGAGAGCCTGGGCCTCGCCGGTTCGGGCAAGCTCGTCTACTTCATGGCGATCGAGCAGGCCAAGTTCCGCAAGCCCGTCGAGCCGGGCGTGCTGCTGACCCTCGACGTCGCCTTTGTCCAGAAGCGCGCCACGGTGTGCAAGTTCGAGGGCCGGGCGCTGCTCGGCGATCAGCTCGCCGCCAGCGCCGCGTTCACCGCAATGATCGCCGACGCGCCGTCGGCGTGAAATTCGGGCTAATCGAGCACACGCCGTCATCGTGGGACCAGAACCTTCCGTCATCCCGGGTCAAGCCCGGGGTGACAGTCTTTCTTGGTGTTCTGCAACCCGCGTGGTTGCAATTCGCAAAGTCGGCGTGTAGTGCGCCGCCTTCCTTGTCCGGCTGGTCGGAAACCAGCCACTGACGGAGCATGACAACGTGAAGAAAGATACCCACCCCGATTATCACATGATCAAGGTGCAGATGACCGACGGCACCGTGTTCGAAACGCGCTCCACCTGGGGCAAGGAAGGCGACACGATGCAGCTCGACATCGACCCGCTGGCGCATCCGGCGTGGACCGGCGGCAACCAGCGCCTGCTCGATTCGGGTGGCCAGGTCGCGCGCTTCAACAAGCGGTTCGGCGGGCTCTCGCTCGGCAAGAAGTAAGGCGGGAAGCGGCCGCCGCGCCACGCGCGGTGCCGCCCCGGCCTTCGGCCTTCACGCAATCGGGACTGGTCGCTCGACCGCGAGGTCGGGCGGGCCACGTCGCGCCAGTCGCTGGCGCCGCCGCTCGGCGAGCACGGGGCCAAGCCGCTCGGCGAAATAGCGGTCGCACCCGATACACGGGTTGGCAAACGCGCGCCCCAGAGGATCCGCCGTCGCGGCGCGTGCGCGGAAGTCGTCGCGCGACCATCCCGACGCCAGCCCCATCCCCTCGGGATCGCCGCGATTGATCGACTGGAGCGCAGCTTCGTCGCGAAGGTCGGCGAGAATGTCGAGCAACCGCTCCTCGGTCAGATTGCCGAGCGGCGCGGCGGTCTTCAGACAGCAGGGATAGAGCGAGCCGTCGGGTTCGATCGCCACTTCCGATCCCGCGCGACCGATGTCGAGGAAGCCCTTGCCCCCCGACCAGCGCGCGCAGAAATTTGTCGTATAGTCCGCCGTGGACAGGCCGTTCAGCCATGCCCGGCCGCGCGGCCAGATCTCACCGATCCACAGGTCGGGTTGCGCCCCGAAGAAGAGGAAGGTCGGCGTGGCGCGCGGCACCGGGCGCGGGTCGCCAGGCGTGATTTCGACCATGCCGTGATGCGTCATCATCGCGCGCAGCCGGTCCATCAGGCGGAACTTTGCCTGACCCGCATGGCCCGCGTGGTGATCGTCGATGCTGGCAACCGCGACCGTGTCGACCCCGCGCGCCAGCATGTCCGCAAGCAGGTCGTCGGTCAGGATGTCGCCCGTCGTCTGGACCGAAATGCGCGGACGTGCCGTGCCCCAGCGATCCGCGATCCCGGCGAGGAGGGGGTGGAACAGCCGCTGGCGCACCCCGTCGATCAGCAGCTCGCCGCCGGCAAGGACGAGCTGGGTCGGGTGCCAGCGCCCGCCCGCGTCACGCCAGCGCATGTCGTCGGGCAGATTGGCGAGAATGCGGGGAATCGCCCGCTCGCCCTGCGCCAAGACCGCATCGAGCGCGCCGCGAACATAGGGGCGGAAGCGGTCGTCATAGCAGTGCCGGCAGCGCCGATGGCAGGCGAAGGTCACCACCCAGTAGATCGATTGCACGCACGCCCCCAATTTGTCGCCCGCCCGACACGCCCGATGCCTTGACGGGACCGGGCGAACTGCTGACGATCCCGCTCAACGAACAAAAGGGCGAACAATGTGGTTCGACTCCCTTACGCAGAAGGTTACAACGGTCGAAGATATACTTTGTGTTGGCCAATCCGCTGGACACCGCTTACACCGTAAAAGGAACAGGGCCGAAGGTTCCATCGTATCGGCACGGGTATTTTTCAAATTCTTGCGTTGATTTGAGGAGAGGGCGTTGATCAGAAGAATCGCGATCCTAGGACTGATCGGCGTACTGGTCGTCGCGTTTTTCTACTTCGATATCGGTAGCTTGCTGACTCTCGAAAGCCTGAAACGCAGCCAGTCGGAGTTTGCGGGCTATTACGAGCGGTCGCCGCTGACCGTGATCGCGGTCTTTTTCCTGGTCTATGTCGCGGTGACCGGCGCGTCGCTGCCGGGCGCGGCGATCCTGACGCTGGCGGCCGGCGCCCTGTTCGGACTCGTGCTCGGCACGGTCATCGTCTCGTTCGCATCGTCGATCGGTGCCACGCTCGCCTTCCTGGCGTCGCGCTACCTGTTCCGCGACCTGGTGCGCGCGCGCTTCGGCGACCGGCTGCGCGCCATCGATGCGGGCGTCGCGCGCGACGGGGCATTCTATCTGTTCACGCTGCGGCTGGTGCCGGCATTCCCGTTTTTCCTCGTCAACCTGCTGATGGGCCTGACCACGATCCGGGTCGGGACCTTCTATCTGGTCAGCCAGGCCGGGATGTTCGCGGGCACGGCGGTGTTCGTGAATGCCGGCACACAGCTGGCCGCCATCGAGTCGCTCGCAGGGATCGCGTCGCCGGGGTTGATCGCGTCGTTCGTCGCGCTGGGCATCTTTCCGTGGATCGCGCGCGGCATGGTCGGTTGGATCAAGGCGCGGCAGGTCTATGCCAAATGGCAACGCCCGCGACGGTTCGACCGCAATCTGGTGGTGATCGGTGCGGGGGCGGGCGGGCTCGTCTCCGCCTATATCGCGGCGGCTGTAAAGGCGAAGGTGACGCTGGTCGAGGCGCACAAGATGGGCGGCGACTGCCTCAACTATGGCTGCGTGCCGTCAAAGGCGCTGATCCGCAGCGCCAAGACCGCGCACCAGATGCGTAGCGCCAGCCATTACGGCCTGACCGACACGCCGCCGATCGTCCCCTTTCCCGCGGTGATGGCGCGCATCCAGCAGGTGATCCGCGACATCGAGCCGCACGACAGCGTCGAACGCTATACCGGGCTGGGGGTCGAGGTGATCCAGGGCTATGCGACGATCGTCGATCCCTGGACCGTCGCGATCAAGCGCAACGACGGCGGCGAGGAACGGCTGACCACGCGCGGCATCGTCATCGCGACCGGCGGCACCCCGTTCGTCCCGCCGATCCCGGGGCTGGAAGACGTGAGCTACGTCACCAGCGACACGATGTGGGACCGTTTCGCCGAACTCAGCGAGATGCCGGCGCGGATCGTCGTGCTCGGCGGCGGGCCGATCGGGTGCGAGCTGACCCAGAGCTTTGCGCGGCTGGGCGCACAGGTGACGCAGGTGGAGATGGCCCCGCGGCTGATGACGCGCGAGGACCCCGACGTGTCGGAACTGGTCGAAACGCGGTTCCGGGCCGAGGGCGTCGATGTCCGCACCGGCAGCCGGGCGGTCCGGTGCGAGCGGCGCGGCGACGGCACGCAATGGCTGATCGTCGAGCGCGACGGCGCGACCGAGGAAATCGCGTTCGACCAGTTGATCGTCGCGGTCGGGCGCGTCGCCCGGCTGACCGGCTATGGCCTGGAGGCGCTGGGAATCGAGACCGGGCGGACCGTGATCACCAACGAATATCTCCAGACGCTCTATCCCAACATCTACGCCGCCGGCGATGTCGCCGGGCCGTACCAGTTCACCCATGTCGCCGCGCATCAGGCCTGGTATGCGGCGGTCAATTCGCTGTTCGGCCAGTTCCGCCGCTACAAGGCGGATTACCGGGTCATTCCGTGGGTGACCTTTACCGACCCCGAAGTCGCACGCGTCGGCTTGAGTGAAAGCGATGCACACGAAAAGGGCGTGGCGCACGAGGTCACCCGGTTCGAGCTGCACGAACTGGACCGTGCGATCGCCGACGGGGCGACGCACGGCTTCGTCAAGGTGCTGACCCCGCCGGGCAAGGACCGGATTCTCGGCGTGACCATCGTCGGCGACCATGCCGGCGAGATCATCGCCGAATATGTGCTGGCGATGAAGCACGGCATCGGCCTCAACAAGCTGCTCGGCACGATCCACAGCTATCCGACGATGGCCGAGGCCAACAAATATGTCGCGGGGGAATGGAAGCGCGCGCACGCACCGCAGGGCGTGCTGCGCTGGCTGGAACGCTATCATGGCTGGATGAGAGGATGACGACGATGCGCCGGTTGCTGTTGGTCCTGTTGATGCTGTTCGCGCCCGCCGCCGCGCAGGCGCAGGGGTTCGACCATGGCGGATGGGACGCGCTGGTGAAGCGGCACGTGGTCGTCGTCCGCGGCGGCGCGTCGTCGCAGGTCCGCTATGACGGCATGGCGCGCGACCGCGCCGCGCTGAAGGGCTATCTGGCCTCGGCGGCGAAGGTCAGCCGCGCGACCTTTGACGGCTGGTCCAAGCCCGATCAGCTCGCTTTCCTGATCAACGTCTATAACGCCGCGACGGTCGATCTGGTGCTGACCGGCTATCCGGGCATCGCGTCGATCCGCGATCTGGGCAGCCTGATCCAGGGCCCGTGGTCGAAGCCCGTCGTCAGTCTGTTCGGCAAGATGGTCACGCTGGACAATATCGAGCATGACATGATCCGCGGCAGCGGGCGTTACAACGATCCGCGCATCCACTTTGCGGTCAATTGCGCGAGCATCGGCTGTCCGGCGCTGGCGACCTCCGCCTATCGCGGCGCGACGCTCAACTCGCAGCTGGAGGCGGCGACGCGCGCCTTTCTGGGCGACCGGACGCGCAACCGTGTGCAGGGCAACGGGGTCGCGGTGTCGAGCATCTTCAAATGGTATCGCGGCGATTTCGAGAAGGGCTGGCGCGGCGCGCGCAGCCTGCCGGCGTTCCTGGCGCTTTATGGCGACCGGATCGGGCTGAGCCCCGCCGCGACCGCGCAGGCCAAAGCCGGCAAGCTGAGCATCAGCTATCTCGATTACGACTGGCGGCTGAACAAGGCAGGCTGAGCGCGGCCGCGTCCATCAGTCGCGCCGCACCGTAGCTGCCCCGCGTCCGGCTTCCATCGGAAAGACCTTCCTTGCGCATCGCAACCATCCGTTCCCGTCTACGCCGACCGTCGCTCGCGATCCTCATGCTGGGCGCGATCGCGGCCGGCGCAGGGCCGGCGACCGATGCGGACGATTTCGGCCGGTTCGACATGGGCAGCGCGGGCTGGTCGGTCGTGGCGATCGACAAGCGGGTGCCGAAGACCGAATATCGGCTGGTGCGTGAGCGCGGCATCGCGGCCATCGCCGCGCGCGCGGTGCGCAGCCAGGCGCTGTTCGCGCGCGAGGTCGACTTCGCGCTCGACGCGACGCCGGTCCTGTGCTGGCGCTGGCGCGTGGCGGGCGTGATCGAGGCCGCCGACATCCGCAGCCGGAAGGGCGATGATCAGGCGGCACGGATCTTCGTCGGCATCGACCTGCCGCGCGACGCGATGTCGGCGGGCACGCGGATGAAGCTGGCGATCGGCCGCGCGCGCTTTGGCAAGCTGCTGCCCGACGGGGCGCTCAACTATGTCTGGGACAACAAGGCCCCGGTCGGAACGGTGGTGCCCAATGCCTATACCGACCGCGCGCGCATGTTCGTGCTGCAGTCGGGCAATCTGCGCGCGGGGCAATGGGTCAGCGAGCGGCGCGACGTCGCCGCCGACCTGAAGCGCGCGTTCGGCACCGACATGGGCCGGATCGCGCTGATCGCGGTGGCGACGGATACCGACAATACCGGGGCGACGGCCGAGGCCGCCTTTGCCGACCTCCACCTCGTCAAGCGGGGTCAGCCGTGCCGGTTCTGACGCGACGGGCCGGATGACCGGCGGGGCGGATCGATCGAGATGGGAAGAAGGGGGGACATGTTGAACCACAACAGCTACCGGCGCGGACTGATGATCGCGGCGTGCATCGGCGTCGCGACCCCCGTCACCGCGATCGCGCAACAGGCGGGAATCCAGATCACGGTGCTGCGCGACGATGGCGGCGCACCCGTCGCGGGCGCACAGGTGACGGTAGAAAATCCCGATATCGGCCAGTCGCGGGTGGTCACCACCGATGCCAATGGCCGCGCGCGCATCGACGGCATCACCACCGCCGGACGCTATCGGGTCACGGTCGCGGCGGGCGACGACCACGGTCCGATCGCGGTCGACGGGGTCGAACTGCGTTCGGGCGACATCCGCGCGGTCACGCTGGCGGTCGGTCCGGGGGAGGGGGACGTGATCGTCACCGGCCGCCGCGCGGTCACCAACATCAACACCGTCAATGCCGAGATCGCGGGCACGTTGCCCGAGGAAACGCTGCGCGCACTGCCGATCGAGGGGCGCGACGTGATCACCGCGCTGGTGCGGCTACCCAATGTCGTGCCGTCGACGGGCTTTTTTCCCGAAGCCCCGGTGATCTCGATCAACGGCGCCAATGGCCTGTTCACCAATTACCTGATCGACGGGCTCGACAATAACGAGAATTTCCTGGGCGGGCCGAAATTCCCGGTGCCGCTGGGCTTCACCCGCGAGGTGACCGTGCTGGCCAACAGCTATTCGGTCGCATATGGGCGCACCGCCAATGGCGTGGTGAACTATACCTCGCCATCTGGCAGCAACGACCTGCACGGCGAGACCTATCTGCTCGTGCGTCCCGGTAGGCCGCTCGACGCGCGGTCGGCCTTTCCGCGCCGCGACCTGACGGGCAATCCGGTGGGCGAGAGCTTCGAACGCTATCAGGGCGGCGGTGCGATCGGCGGCGCGCTGCAGCGCGACCGGACCTTCTTCTACGTCAATTTCGAATATACCCGCGACACCAACACCAATATCGTCGATGCGCCGGTACTGGGCACGGTCGGCAACGTCACTGGGAACAACCGCTTCCTTCTCGGCTCTTTCCGCATCGACCACCGGCTGACCGAGGACTGGAACGTCGCGCTGCGGGGGAATTTCGGTCGCGTGTCGATCGAGCGGCCTGGGGGATCGCTGGGCGGCGGCAACGTCACCTTTCCCTCGGCGGGATCGAGCGAGGAGCGCAATTCGACGCTGGTCGCGCTGTCGGCGGCCTATGCCGGCGACGTGTGGAGCTATGACGGCGCGCTGCAATACAGCCGCTTTCGCTGGGATTATGGCCGGCCGGTCAACGGCGCGGGGCCGCAGGTGGCGATCCGCGACCAGAGCGGGCTGACCATCGGCGTGGTCGGGCACCCCGGTTTCGTCTTCGACGACCTGGAGGAAACATGGCAGACGCGCCATCGCCTGCAGCGCCGGTTGGGCGACCACCGGGTGTCGGCGGGGATCGACGTCATCCATTCGGACTTCGCGCTGCTGGGCGGCGGCAATGTCGACGGCAATTTCACCGTCGAGCTGACCCCCGCGCAGATCGCGGCGCTCAACGCGCGCGGGCTGGGCCTCGACCTCGCCGCTGCCGACGTGCTCAATCTGAACCCGCGCGTCATCGACTATTCGGTCGAATTGCGGCCGCAGACCTTTGGCACCGGCCAGACGCTGTTCGCCGCCTATGTCGAGGATGAATGGCAGATCGGGCCGAAGCTGACCGCGACGCTGGGACTGCGCTGGGACTATGACAGCCTGACCGAACAGGGCGGGGGCGGCGCGGATTTCGACAATGTCGCGCCGCGCCTGGCGCTCAATTACAAGCTCGATGCGCGATCGGCGCTGCGTTTCGGGGCGGGACTGTTCACCGGCAAAATCCCCTACACGATCATTTCCGACGCGCTTCAGCGCAACACGACCGCCGCCGCGCTGCGCGGCCAGCTTGGCCAGTTGCAGCAGCGCGGGATCATCCGCGGCGGCGTCGATCTGGCCGCGCTGACCTTTGACGGCAACCTGACCGTCTCGCCCGCTTGTGCGACGGTCAGCGCCTGTCCGCCACCGCAAGCGGTGCAGGGGCTGCGCGACACCGCGCTAATCAACGAAGCGCGCATCCTGAACCCCAATGGCTATGACAATCCCTATGCGCTGCAGCTGAGCGGCGGCTATCAGTTCCAGGCGTCGGCCAAGCTGTCGATCGCGGTCGATCTGATCTACAACCGCTCCTATGATCTGGTGCGGCTGCGCGACCTGAACGCGCCCGCGCCGTTCACGCCCAATCTTGCGGCGCTGACCGAGGCCAATATCGCGCGGCTGCGCGCATTGCCCGACAATGCCGCGCGGATCGCGCTGGCGAGCCAGCTGGGGCTGGTGCGCACCCAGGCTGTGGCCGATGCCAGCCGGCCGGTGGCGCTGGTGCCCGGTGGCGCACGCCAGATCACCGTCACCGAGAGCGGCGGGCGGTCGACCTATCGGGCGCTCAACCTTCAGGTGAACAAGGTGCGCGGCGGCGACTTCTATGACTTCCGGCTGTCCTACACCTTGTCGCGGCTGACCAACGACACCGACGACCTGAATTTCCGCGCGTCGAACAGCAATGACTTCGCCGCCGATTTCGGCCCGTCGGCCAACGACCGCCGCCATGTCGTCTCGGCATTCGGATCGCTCTATCCCGTCGACGGGCTGACGCTGACCGCCGCCGGGCTGTTCCAGTCGGGCCAGCCGGTCAATTTCATCCCCGACGCCGGCATTTTCGGGACGCAGGACCTGAACGGTGACGGCCAGTCGTTCGGCGAGGCGTTTGTCGGCAATTCGGACCGCTATCCGGGTGTCGGGCGCAACAGCGGGCGGCTGCCCTGGTCGACGCAGGTCGATATCGGCGCGCGCTATGCGCTCGATATCGGGCGCGGCGCGATCGAGTTCAGCGCGGACATCTTCAACCTGTTCAACGCCAACAATCGCTCCGGCTTTGCCAATGCAGCGAGCACGTCCAACCAGGTTCAGTTCGGCGGCGGCGCGCCGTTCGTGCAGCGCAATGCCGGGCCGCCGCGCCAGTTCCAGTTCGGTGCGGCGTGGAAGTTCTGATAGGCCGGCCGCATGCTTGACGGGGTGGCGCAGTTTCGGGGGCTGATCGGCATCGCGCTGCTGCTCGGCCTCGCCTGGGCGCTGTCGGAGGACCGGCGGGCGCGACCCGGCTGGCGATGGATGGCAGGTGCGCTGGCGCTGCAGCTGGTCATCGCCGTCGTGATCGTGCGCGTGCCGCCGGTGTGGGCGGCGATCGGGCTGGCCAACCGCGCGGTCACCGCGATCGAACAGGCAACGCGGGTCGGATCGAGCTACATGTTCGGCTATCTGGGCGGGGCGCCGTTGCCGTTCGAGCTGGCATCGGGGGCCGCGCCACCAGTGATCATCGCGTTCCAGATCCTGCCGCTGGTCATCGTGTTTTCCGCGCTGTCGGCGCTGCTGTGGCACTGGCGCGTCCTGAGCGTCATCGTGCGCGCGCTGTCCTGGGCATTGCAGCGCACGCTGGGCGTCAGCGGCGTGGTCGGGCTGGGGGCGGGGGCGACGGTGTTCCTGGGCGTGGTCGAATCGCCGCTGGTGCTGCGCGGCTATTTCGCCAGGATGCAGCGGTCGGAGCTGTTCGCGGTGATGGTGCTGACGATGGCGACGATTTCCGGCGCGATCCTGGTGCTCTATGCGCAGACGCTGGCGAAGACGGTGCCCGATGCGGTCGGCCACATGATCGCCGCCTCGCTCATCTCGCTGCCCGCCGCATTGCTGGTCGCGCGGCTGATGGTGCCGGGCGGCGGCGACACGGCGGAGGACAGGGACGCGCCGGTGCTGCGCTATGACAGCAGCCTGGACGCGGTGATCCGCGGCACGATGGACGGGTTGCAGCTGTTCCTGGCGGTGATCGCGGTGATCATCACGGTGTTCGCGCTGGTCGCCCTGGTCGACCAGATGCTGGCCGCGCTGCCGCTGGTCGAGGGCGCGCCGGTGACATTGCGCCGGGCATTGGGCTGGCTATTCGCGCCGGTGATGTGGCTGCTGGGCGTGCCTTGGGAGCAGGCGGGAGCGGCGGGCGGGCTGATGGGGACCAAGGTCATCCTGAACGAATATGTCGCCTATCTCGATCTGGCCGCGCTGCCCGCCGATACGCTTGATCCGCGCAGCACGCTGATCGTCACCTATGCGCTGTGCGGCGTCGCCAATCTGGCGAGCATCGGCCTGCTGGTGTCGACCATCGCGACCTTGTGCCCGGAGCGGCGCGCCGAGGTGTCGGCGCTGGGCTTTCGATCGTGGATCGCGGGCAATTGTGCATCGGCGATGACCGGCGCGGTCATCGGCCTGGTCCATTTCGGCTAAGGTCGCGCGATGTTCGACGCGCGCCTGCGCCCGCTGATCGATCCGCCGCTCAACGCGATCGGGCGCGGGCTGGCACGCGCGGGCGTGAGCGCCAACATGGTGACCATCGCGGGGCTCGCGGTCGGGCTGGGCGGCGCGGCGGCGGTTGCGTGGCAGCATTACCTGCTCGCGCTGGCGCTCATCCTGGTCAGCCGGATGCTCGACGGGCTGGACGGCGCGGTAGCGCGGGCCACCGCGAAAAGTGACTTCGGCGGCTATCTCGACATCGTCTGCGACTTTGCCTTCTATGTCGCGGTACCGGTCGGCTTCGGGCTGGCGACGCCCGCCAACCTGCCCTTCGCGCTGGTGCTGGTCGCGACCTTCACCGTCACGGGCATCAGCTTCCTCGCCTTTGCCGTGCTGGCGGCGCAGCGGGGGATCGAGACGACCGCGCACGGCCAGAAGAGCTTTTTCTACAATAGCGGCCTTGCCGAGGGGGCGGAGACGATCGCGACCTTCGCCGCCATGTGCCTGTGGCCAGCGGGGTTCGTATGGCTGGCGAGCGGCTATGCGGTGCTGTGCGTCCTGACCGTCGTGCAGCGCACGATCGCCGCGCATCATTTCCTGAAGCACGCGCCATGAGCGCGCCGCGCATCGTCCTGTTCGCGCGCTGGCCCGAGGCGGGGCAGGCAAAGACCCGGCTGATCCCCGCAATCGGTGCGAAGGCGGCGGCGGCGTTGCACGCGCGGCTGGTCGATCGCACGCTGGCGACGATGCGGCACAGCGGGCTCCGTTTCGAGGTGCATTTCACCGGCGCACCCGCCGAGCAGTTCGCGCAATGGCTGGGCGACGATGTCACGCTGGTCGCGCAGGCGGCGGGCGATCTGGGCCGGCGCATGGCCGCGGTCGCACCGCCCTGCGTCCTGATCGGCGCGGACATTCCGGACCTTGGCGCAGATCACCTGAACGGTGCGGCGGATGCGGTCGCACGGGGGCGGACCGTGATCGGCCCGGCGGCGGACGGGGGCTATTATCTGATCGGGCTGCCCGCATCCGCGCCCGACCTGTTCACCGACATGGCGTGGGGGACGGCGCGGGTGCTGGCGGAAACGCTGGATCGGCTGGCGCGGCGGGGTGTGGCCCCGGTGATGCTGCCGGTGCTGCACGATCTGGACCGGCCGGAGGATCTGGCGCGCTGGCAGGCGCTGGTGCCGCTGGCGGTGCCGTGACCGCGGCGCGCGCGATCATCGCCAGGATGTGCCAGCTTGCCAGCACCACGCCGCGCAGCGTTCCCGACACTTTCGACCGGCCGATGCGGACGCGATAGTCGACCGGCACCTCAAGGCTGCGCAGGCCGTGCTGGGCGGCGCGGATCTGCATCTCGACCGTCCAGCCATAGGTCATCTCTCGCATCCCCAGCCGCCGCAGCGCGTCGGCGCGGATGGCGCGGAACGGTCCCAGATCGGTGTAGCGCACCCCCCAGATCCGCGCGATCAGCCAGCAGGCAAGCGCGTTACCCCAGCGTTGCTGGGGGGTCAGCGCGCCCGCCATCCGCCGCCCGCGCACGCGCGAACCGATCACCATGTCGGCATCGCCCGCACGGATCGGGTCGATCAGCCGCGCCATCTGTTCGGGATAGTCGCTGTGATCGCCGTCGAGGAAGACGAGGATGTCGGCGCCGAGCCGACCGGCCTGCGCGATGCCGGCGCAGCAGGCGCGGCCATAGCCGGCGCGCGGCTCCGTCACCACGACCGCGCCGCCCGCGCGCGCGACGGCAGCGGTGCCATCGGTCGAGCCATTGTCGGCGACGATGACATGATCGGCACAGCGCGGGATGGCGGCCAGCACATGCGGCAGCGCGGCGGCCTCGTCCCGGGCCGGGATGATGACGACGACGGTCACGCGCGGGCCCGCGTCCGTGCCCGTGCCTCATGCGCCAGCAGCAGCCAGGCCGGGCCGGCCGACAGCGCGGGGGCGAGCCAGAACCATGCAGCCGGATCGGGGCGCAGCTGGACCCAGAAATCGAGATAATAGGCCGGGGCGCACGCCATCAGCGCGATCAGGCTGGCGCGCGGCTGGACGGTGGCGACCGGAACCAGCCACAGCGCGTACCAGGGATAGCCGGTCGGCCCGAGCAGCAGCAGCAGCAGGATGGCGGTGCCGGTGGCATGGATGCGCGCCAGCGGCTCAGCCGGGACGCGAAGCCAGACATGCGCGACATAGCCGGTCAGCAGCGCGGCGACGGCGAGCCGGACGGCCGCCCCGGGATCGGCGACCCACCCCTGGAGCAGCGCAACCGCGGCGGGGAAGGCGAGCGCGTTGCGCTGCCAGTCGGCGCTGTAGCGCGCGAGCCCGGAGTCGTCGGTCGCGACCGCGAGTTGCGGGGCGACGAGGAGCAGGGCGGCGGCGGCGATCGCGATGCCCGTCGCGATCGCGCGACGATCGCGGCGCAGCATCAGCGGCGCGACGAGCAGCGGCCACAGCTTGACCGCCGCCGCACCGGCGAGCGCGGCGGCCATGCGCCGGGTCCGCCCCGCGGCGAGCATCCACAGCGCGGCGGCGAGGAAGGGCAGCAGCAGCGCATCCATATGCGCGCTGTTCGCCAGTTCCTTGAGCGCGAGCGGGTGCCACCAATAGATTGCGAGCCATTGCGGCGGCCGTTTCAGGCTGGCCAGCGCGCCGAGCAGGAGCCCGGCAGTTGCCAGTTCGGCGATCAGCACAACGATCTTCCACCCGGTCAGCCGCCAGGGCGTCAGCCAGTGGCCGAGCGCGAAGCCGATCTGGGCGAGCGGGGGATAGATGGTCGCGATGTGCGGGTTGTTGATCCGCAACAGAATGTCGTGCCCGTCGCGCGCCAGCGTTTCATGGCCCGGCGGCGGCGGGGTCGGACGCAGACCCGCCTGCGCCAGCAATCGCTCGGCGAGCGGTGACGTCACGAACCGCGCGGGCGGATGGCGATAGGGATCGCCGCCGTTCGCCACCACGGCACCGTCCCATTGATAGCGGTAGAAATCGTCCTCCAGAATGGGGATGCTGGGGATCAGGGCCAGGCGCGCGACCAGGCCGACCGCCAGGATGAACGCGACCGACCGGGCGGGCGTTGGATGGCCTTGCGGCGTCTCCCTGGAAAGAACGGCGATGAACCCGGCGAACAACAGGCCAGTGAGCGCGAATGCGGCGGTGAAGGCGAGCACCGGGCGTTCGCCCAGCGGGATGTCCCAGGCGAAGTGCGGCGCGATGCCGATCAGCAGCACCGCGGTGCCGAGCGGGACAAGCGCGCCGGCGCGAACCGCGGTTGGCGTCAGGAACCGGCTCCGCCGCCGGCACCTGCGGTCGGGCGGAACCCGCCGTGCAGATCCTGGTCCGCGAAGCTGCGCTCGGCGAAGGCATTGAGGGTCAGCCGGTTGTCGGGTGCCAGCCGGGTCGCTGCGCCCAGCTTTGCCCCAAGCTTGTTGTCGGCGAGCGACCGCAAATGCATGAGCAGCGCGGCGTCGTCGCCGCCCAGGTGCGCGCGGCGATCGAGCACGAAGCGCGGGATCGTCGCGGCGTCGGCCTTGGTCCGAACGACGCCGGAGCGGTTGATGAAGCCGCGCGCCGCCGCCGCGAGATCGGCATCGAGCGTCGCGCCGCGATAGGCCTGGCGCGGAAAGGCAGGCGCTTCGCGTACCGGCAACGGAAGGCCGTAGACGATGTGGGGGTGCCCCGCGGCGCGGGCCAGCACGATCGCGTCGATGTCGGCGATCGAGAGGTCGACGCCGGCCACGTTCGCCATGCGGGCGGTCAGGAACGCGTTGCCGGGTTCGAGCCACTGGGCGGGCTTGGCCGACGGAAACTGCTGGGCGGTCGCCTTGATCAGCAGCAGCGTGCGAAAGTTGAGCCAATAAGCCAGCTGCTCATTGGCGTTCAGACCCCGCGGGTCGATACCGCTGAACGCCGAAACGAGCTGGTCGATGACTCGTTCGCCGTCGCCCTTCAGCGCGCTGTAGCGCACCGTCGTGGAGCTGCCCTCGTCAACGACGATCGCGTTCAGCACGTCGTCGACGACCTTGTAATTGATCGGTGCGCTTGTGGCGGGGGCAGGGGCGACGAA
>NZ_LSKG01000092.1:0-1238 GCF_001557005.1 Sphingomonas sp. CCH15-F11
AACGCGAACAGCCGCGCCTCATGCCCCATCGCCGCCGCCCGGCTCACCGCGCCGCCACTCTTGGGGCTGACGAACGCCAGCTCGTCGCGCACCCCCGTCGCCACGCACTGCGACAGGTCGAGGCCGAAGCCCAGCTCGGCCAGCACCAGCAGCTCATAGCGGACCAGCGCCACCGCCCAGCCCCGCGCGGCCGGCGCCGCCTCGATCGCGCCGATCACCCCGTCGAGCGCCGCATGCAGCCGCGGATAGGGCTGCCCCTCGGGCAGGGCCAGCGCGGTCAGCCCCGTCACCCATTCGAGCGCAGCGGCAGCCAGCGGCTCCTCGAACAACGGCGCGCGGCTGTGCACCAGCTCGACGGTCAGCGCCGGCAATTGCGCATCCGTCCGCGCCCGCCACTCGCCGGTGATCGCGTTCGCCGGCTGCAACACCGGCCGCAACCGCGTCGACCGCCCGCCGCGCACATAGCCGGGGAGCACCCCCGCCCCCTCGGTCATCGCCCGCACCACCGCCCCATGCTCCCCATGCGCACGCACGGTCAGGACAATGGCGGGGGCGGACAGGTGCATGGCGACGGCTTAGCGCGCGCGCGGTGGTGAGGGAATGTCGGGTGAGGGCGGGCAAGCAATGTGACGTAAAGGTCTCGTTATTGAGTGCTTACGGAGCGTCAGGATTACGGCTGGATTTGAGTGGGAAGCAGAATAGCTGTTCCCAACGCAGCTACACTGGGAGCGTCCATCAAAAGACGAGAATCCCTATTCCCCGATGTTCCATCGGATGCGGATTTTCGTACCGTATGCTGGAACAGTCTCACCCTTGCTATTCGTACTTGGACGGAACTTTGCAGTATTCGTCACTATCTCGCAAGCCTTCTCGTCCAGAAATGTAGAACCGCTTGCTTCCACCACTGTGCAGTCAAACGCCTTTCCCTTATTATCGATATTGACGCGGACTAGAGTGGAGCTGCCTGTCCCAGTCTTACGGATTTCGCCGACTAGGGGGGCTTCAGAAGGTTTAGCGGGAACTGGCGGGGCCGTTAAGGGCGATTGCGTGAAGGATACAATGGAACCTGCAATTCCAAAAAGAAGATTAATCGAAACCATACATCCTCCATTCTAAGGACGGTGAAAACGCTCGGCCGAAGCGTCGTTTGTTGAGCAATATCGCTGGCCGTTGCGACGGCGGCAAATTGCGTCATTGTCTGACCAACCGCTTCTATGACGTCACACCCTACCCCCGCC
>NZ_LSKG01000093.1:0-3439 GCF_001557005.1 Sphingomonas sp. CCH15-F11
CCCACCCACCCTGCTGCGCGCCGACATGCTTGCGCGCGATGCGATACAGCGCCCGCTCCAACCCCCCGGATAGCAGGAAGTAATCGGGGTGCATGGTGAGCAGCGACTTTTCGTTGACGATCCCCTCGTAAACCCAATCCGAGAGGGTCAGCGTCATGCCGCGCGGCTGCTCGGTCTCGGCGTCGGTGTCGAAGGTCCAGCTATCGAGCCAGTTGAACCCGGCTTTCTGCCTGCGTGCTGACGCCCGGATCGAGGTCGTGATGGAAGTCGTCTGGAGCCGGAGCAATGCCGCCTGCAGCTCCTGATAGTCCCTGCCCCCGGTGCTGCGCTTGATCGCCCGCAACAGGTCGTAGGGCGTCGTGGTCAGCGTGCGCGGCAGGTCGTTCAAGCCCTGCTGCTTCATGCGATTGAGCGTCGATGCCGCCCATATCAGAATATCGGCATCCCATATCGTCGCCATGCCGTAGTCGGGGATTGCCTGCACGCGCACCCACGCCTCGCCGTCCGGGCTGCGATACTCGATCGGCTTCAACCGCTTGCGCTTCTGGAGCGAGAAGAACGGCCGCTCCATGACCTCGCGCTGGTCGCGGAGCGGAAGGTCGCCCAGCGCCGGGATGAACAGGTCGAACTCGGGGTTGGGATCGCGCCGCTTGCTCACGGCGCGAACCTGGTGTGGCCCCGCTTGACCAGATACTGGCGGAGCAGCCGTTCGGTGATGACGGTAAGCGGCTCCCCGCCCTCCTCGACACTAAGCTGGCGCAATGCACGGTGCATGTCCTCGGGAATGTGGATCAGCACCGGCTTCTTGCCCGGATGGCTGCTGCGCCGCGCCGGTGTCGCCGGGGTGGGCGTGTCGGCCGATCGGCGCGGCGCTGCCGCCCGTTGCGGCTCGAGGGTCGGCTCGGAAACGGAAGCCAGTGCCGGCTCCTCGGCCTCGTCATCGAAGATGCTGGCGAGCGCGGAAGGCTTTTTCGCCATTATGCCGCCTCGCTTACTGGCTTAGTCGTAAAGCCGCTTAGTCGCTTAGCCTCATTATAGGCGGCGCGCAGCTCGGCCGCCGCCTTGCTGTCCGGCTCGGTTTCGACCGCGGTGCGGCCCAACGGCGTTGCCTTGTAGAAGTCCTTCCGGAAGTGAAGGCGACTGTCGAACATCGTCACCCCCTTCGCCGCAAAGCCGGCATGGGCCTCCTGCCCCTCCCCGCCCTGGTGCGGAACCTGGGTCAGAATGACGGCGAAGGGGGTGCCGGCCTGCTGCACCTGCTTGACGGTCTGCAACACCGAATGAACGTCCAGCCCGCGCGGTGCCACGGGGATGATGACGAAATCCGCCTGCTCTGCCGCGAGCATGGCGATGTCCTTGGAGTTGGCCGGTGTGTCGATGATGATGAGGTCAATCTTGCCGCTGCCGCGCCCGCGCGAGACGTGCAGCGGTAGGCCGGCGACGCTGCTGTCCTTCACCGTCACGTCGTCGTCGTCGCGGCGCTCCGACCAATAGAGCGCCGAACCTTGCCGGTCGTCGGCGTCGAGGATCACGACGGACGCTCCTTCCCGCGCCGCCTCGACGGCGAACCCGGTCGAAAGGGTGGTTTTCGATTGCCCACCCTTCTGCGCGATCACGGCCCATACCTGCATCGCTGTTGCTCCTACTAAGCGGTTAAGCGACTTATGCCGCTTAACCGCTTAGTCGTAAAGGGTCTTAGTCGCTTAGCTATCGCCGGCTTCGTCGTCGGGATCGAGCGGATCGTGCTGCATCGGCCCATGTCCGGCGATCGGACATAGGGGCGCGCCCGTCGTCTCCAGCCATTTGCGCGCGGTCCTCACCGTATAGCCGCACGCCGCGCACTCGCATTTGGGCATCCCCGTCGCCTGCTTCTTGGGTGCCATGGTCTCGCCACCGGTGTCGAGCCGGGCATGGGTGAGGGGCGTGCGCTAAGTCCGGCCGAATGAATATCTCGAAATGGCCGTCGCCGCTGCGCCGATTATCCCAGCACTCGCCAATCGCCTTGCCCTTCGCGCCCCGGCTGGTGAAGCCGATCGCGACGCGCACGCGGGCGGGCAGGGGAGTGTCCAGCGCGTCGAACAGCGGGGCCATGCCGATCGCCACCCGGTTCAACCAGCTCTCGCGATTGTCCTGCTCCATGATCTTCTCCCTTCAAATCGCCCTTGGCGACGGCCTCGCCATCGGCCCTGCCTCGTGGCGAACAGCGGGGGAGAGGGGGCAATGGGAATCTGCCGGGGTGGTGCGGGCGCAGTGAGTGAAGCGAGGGAGCCACGGCCCGGCTGATTGCCGTTGCTGGGGAGAGGGGGCGGCGCTCCCTTTCCCCACCTGATGGAGATCTCGCCGGCATCGCCGGCGTCCGCCTGGGCGGGGCGCACCCCGCCCGCGCGAGCGATCGTTGCCCGTCAGGGGCGAGACGCCGCCACGGAGGCTCGATCGGAGCGCGAGCGGAGATAGAGCGCGGCCCGTCACGGGTGCGCGCGCCGATGCAACTATTCCCTAGCGCTTGGGTTTATGCTACACCGGCCTATGCCTGTCGTGTTCCGTATCGGTGGCCTGCGGGTCGTTATCTGGCCCAACGATCATCGCCCGGCGCACGTTCATGTGAAGGGCGCGGACGGAGAAGCGGTGTTCAACCTAAACTGCCCCGCCGGTCCGCCCGAGCTGCGCGATAGCTTCGGCTTCAAGCTGTCGGACGTGAACCGGATCGAAGCGGCGCTGGCGGACGTGGTGCCGATGCTGTGCGAGGAATGGAGGACCATACATGGCGATTACTGAGCAGGAACTGGCGAAAGCCGAAGCGCGCATGGCGGAAACCCGCGCCGCGGGCCATGCCGTGTCCGCTCGCTACGATCGCCGCCGTTCGCGCGTGGTGGTTGCCCTCAACACCGGGATCGAGCTGACCTTCCCGACGCAGCTCGCCGAAGGGCTGGCCGATGCCTCGCCCGACAACCTCGCCGACATTGAAATCAGTCCGGCCGGGCTGGGGCTGCACTGGCCGAAGCTCGATGCGGACCTCTATGTGCCGGCGCTGCTCCAGGGCGTGTTCGGCTCGAAGACGTGGATGGCCCGTCAGCTCGGGGCGGCCGGGGGCAGGGCGCGCTCGGCCGTCAAGGTCGCCGCGTCGCGCGCGAACGGCCAAAAGGGCGGTCGGCCACGCAAGGTGGCATCGGCATAATCAGGGCAGAGCGCGTCAAGCGGTCTCGAATAAGGGCAGCGGCTGAATCGCGCGCGCCGGCACGGGCTGATAGACGCCGATCGTCACCCATTCCGGCGGCCAATCGACCGTCACCGTGTCGCCGGCGATGCGCGTGATCCCTCCGTCCTCGATCTTCGGTGTCGTATTCGCCAGCGATCAGCGCCCCGTCGCTGATCGCGAGATGAAAGTGGGGTGACTACACGAAAGTGATGTATCTGCACGCTAAGGACGAACGGATGCCGA
>NZ_LSKG01000094.1:0-211 GCF_001557005.1 Sphingomonas sp. CCH15-F11
GCGCCCGGTGCTCGCGCAACACGCGCTGCACGGTCGAGCGCGACACGCGGAACAGGGTGGCGAGTTGGGCGGGGGAGCCCTGGCCGGACTCGGCCTTGGCGATGATCTCGGCGCGCCAAGGGACGCTGCGAGCATTGCCGTCGCCCGCATGGGCGCGATGTGCTGCACCTCGGCGATGGGGTCTGATGGGACGAGGACGTGGGCCGCTGGC
>NZ_LSKG01000095.1:0-5829 GCF_001557005.1 Sphingomonas sp. CCH15-F11
CCTGTCCTGAGCGCCTGCCTTGGCAGGCAGTCGAAGGGCGGCGTATCGAAGGACGAGAGCGCGGGTGTGTCCTTCGATACGCGCCTTCGCCTTCGGCAAAGCCGAAGTTTATCCTGAGCGACGCCGCAGGCGGCGTCGAAGGGCTCAGTCGCTACCCAGGATGAGCGGTTGGGGTAAGGCACGGTGTGATTCCACCCTCATCCGCCCACCGGCGGCGTGGTCGCCCGCCGCAGCCGGTGTTCGCGCCAGACGATGTAGAGCCCGCTCGCGACAATGATCGGCGCGCCGATCGCGGTGCTGATGCCGGGCAGCGCGGCAAAGATCAGCCATCCATAGAGCGTCGACCAGATCAGGCTGGAATAATCCATCGGCACGACAGCGGAGACGGGCGCGAAGCGCAGCGCCGCGGTCAGCGCGATCTGGCCGATGCCGCCGACGATGCCGATCGCGGCCAGGATCGCGAAGGTCAGCGTGTCGTGCGCCGCGGCGACCATTGCATAGGCGATGCCGAGCGGCGGCAGCGACAGGAGCGAGAACCAGAACACCGTGGTGCCCGCGGCTTCGGTCCGGCCGAGCTGGCGCAGCTGGATCGACACGATCGCGACCAGCAACGCCGCGGTCAGCCCGATCGCCGCGTCGCTGGCAGCGACCCCGCCCGCGCTGCCCGGGTGTGCGACGATCAGCACGCCGATGAAGCCGACGATCACCGCGCCCCAGCGATGCACCCCGGTCGGCTCGCGCAGCACCAGCGCCCCCAGGATCGTCGCGAAAATCGGAACGGTGAATGAAAAGGTCGTCGCTTCCGCCAGCGGCAGCACGATCACCGCCAGGAAATTGAACACCATGCCGCTCAGCCCGACGATCGTGCGCCCGGCATGCGCGCCGATGCGGCGGGTGGAGATGCCGCGCAGACCTTCCGCCCCCGCCGCGATGAAGATCAGCACGATCGGCAGCGACGCGAGCTGGCGGAAGAAGAGGATTTCGGCGAGGTGCGCGCCGCGCAGCTCGACCAGCTTGATAAGCGCGCCCATCGTGGCGAGGCACAGGACCGCGATCAGGCGCAGGCCAAGGCCGGTCAGGATGCGGTCGGCGGGCATTGTCTGGGCCTTGGGACTCTAGTTCAGCTTTGCTGAGCGGGCCGGGTCCGCATCTTTTCAGCGTGCTGAAACAACCCCTAGGCGGATCGGCCGGACCGAACAACCCGCTTGCCCCGCGCGGCCATGGCGTTAATCCCCGCGGGCATGATCAAGCACGCTTTGCCCGTCACCCGTCAGGCCGATTTCGCCGCCTGGTATCAAGCCGTCATTTCCGAAGGCGACCTGGCCGAGGAATCGGGGGTGCGCGGCTGCATGGTGATCCGGCCGTGGGGCTATGGCATCTGGGAACGCATCCAGCGACTGCTCGACGATCGCATCAAGGCGACGGGGCACGAGAATTGCTATTTCCCGCTGTTCATTCCGCTCTCTTATTTCGAGAAGGAAGCCGAGCATGTCGACGGCTTCGCCAAGGAAATGGCGGTCGTCACCCATCACCGGCTGATCCAGCAGGACGGGCGGCTGGTGCCCGACCCCGCCGCCAAGTTGGAGGAGCCTTTGGTCGTCCGCCCGACCAGCGAGACGGTGATCGGGGCCGCGTTCAGCCGCTGGATCCAGTCTTGGCGCGACCTGCCCGTCCTCATCAACCAATGGGCCAATGTCGTGCGCTGGGAAATGCGCACCCGCATGTTCCTGCGCACCAGCGAGTTTCTGTGGCAGGAGGGGCATACCGCGCACGCCAGCGAAGCCGAGGCGCGCGAAGAGACGATGAAGATGCTGGAGGTCTATCGCAGCTTCGCCGAGGAGTGCGTGGCGTTGCCGGTGGTCGCCGGCGAGAAGCCCGAGCATGAGCGTTTCCCCGGCGCGGTGGCCACTTATTCGATCGAAGCGATGATGCAGGACGGCAAGGCGCTGCAGGCCGGGACCAGCCATTTCCTCGGCACCAATTTCTCGGCTGCGCAGAATATCCGCTTCCAGAATGCCGAGGGGCACTTGGAGCTCGCCCAGACGACCAGCTGGGGCATGTCGACCCGCATGATCGGCGGGCTGATCATGGTACACGGCGACGATGACGGCCTGCGCGTGCCGCCGCGCGTCGCGCCGTGGCAGGTGGTGATCGTGCCGATGCTGCGCGACGGGCCGGAGGATGAGGCGGTGCTCGCCTATTGCCGCGAGCTGCAGTCCGAGCTCGCCGCGCTGTCGGCGTTCGGCGAGCCGGTGCGTGCGCTGCTCGACCAGCGGCCGGCCAAGGCCGCGGTCAAGCGCTGGGGCTGGGTCAAGAAAGGCGCGCCGGTGATCGTCGAGGTCGGCGGGCGCGACGTGGCGGGCGGCAATGTGTCGGTCGTGCGGCGCGACCGGCTGTATCGCGACGACGGCAAGCTCGACAGCGCGATTCTTGCGCGCGGCGATTTTGTGGGCGGCGCGGCGGCGATGCTGGCCGATGTCCAGCAGTCGCTCCATTCGCAAGCCCGCGCGCGGATGGACGCGAACATCCGCCGCGATGTGGCCGACTTTGCCGGGATCGAGACGCATTTCGCCGAGGGCAACCGCTATCCCGGCTGGGTCGAGGTGAGCTGGTGCCGCCCGACCGGGGCGGAACTGGACCAGGTGGTCGAGAGGCTGAAGGCGCTGAAGCTGACGGCGCGCAACGTGCCGAGCGATGCTGAACCGGCTAGCGGTACCTGCATCTTCACCGGCGCGCCGGCGGTCGAACGGATCCTGATCGCCCGCGCCTATTAAGTGTCGCCCCGGCAGAGGCCGGGGCCGCTGGCAGTGGCGCGCGACGGGGTGAGCGGTCCCGGCCTCCGCCGGGACGACGAGGGGGGTCGCTCGGCACCCGGCGCGATGGCAGACTATAACTGCGCGTTGTTGAACCAGGCATCGACCTGGGCGCGCTGGTCGGCGGACATCACCAGTCCCAGCTTGCTGCGGCGATCGAGCGCGTCGGCGGCGTCGTGCGCCCATTCGCGCGCCCGCATCCAGTGCAGCTCGACCTCGGTCAGGCCATGGCCGAAATCGCGGCCCATCGCAGCCTCGCTGTCGATGCCGTCCAGCATCTCGATCAGCATCGCGCCATAGGCGCGCGCCATGCGATCCGACCGCGGATCGCCGAGGAACGGGTAGCGCCGTCGCACGTCGGCAAGAAAGGTATCGAACCTGCCAATGTCGCCGCCGGGCAGCGGGCGGGTGCGCGACACCGGCCGGACGGTCGTGCCGATCGTCGAGGCGAGTTTGCCCATCGCTTCCTCGGCCAAATGGCGCGCGGTCGTGATCTTGCCGCCGAATACCGACAGCAGCGGCGGGCCGCTCGTGTCGAGTTCGAGCACATAGTCGCGGGTGATTTCCGACGCGGCGTCGGCACCGTCGTCATAGAGCGGGCGCACCCCCGACCAGGTGGAGGTCACGTCGGCCGGCGTGATCTGGCGCGTGAAATAGCGGTTCACCGCCGCGCACAGATAGTCGATCTCGTCGCCGTCAATCACGGCGTCTTCGGGCGCGTCGACCGGCACGTCGGTGGTGCCGATTTCGGTGAAGCGGTCGAGATAGGGGATGGCGAAGACGATCCGCCGGTCGGGCTGTTGCAGGATATAGGCGTGGTCGCCGTCATACAGGCGGGGCACGACGATGTGGCTGCCCTTGACCAGCCGCACGCCGGCGGCAGCATTGACGCCGAGCCGCGCAAGCGTGCTCGCCACCCACGGCCCGGCGGCGTTGACGATGGCGCGTGCCGTGACGCCGTGCCCATCCGACAGCTCGGCACGCCACACGTCGCCTTCGCGCCGTGCGCTGACCAGCGCGGTGCGGGTTTGCACCGTCGCGCCGCACGCCGCCGCGTCCATCGCGTTGAGCAGGGTCAGGCGCGAATCGTCGACCCAGGCGTCCGAATAGACGAAGCCCTTGCCCGGGCGTTTGAGCGGCGCGCGATAGGCGATGTCGGCGGCGCGCAGGCCGCGCGACTTGGCCAGCGTCGATTTGCCGCCGATCCGGTCATAGAGCACCAGCCCCAGCCGGATCATCCACCACGGCCGCAACTGGTGCTCATGCGGCAGCACGAACGCCATCGGGTGGATGAGGTGCGGGGCGATCGCCACGAGTCGCTCGCGTTCGGCCAGCGCCTCGGCGACCAGCTTGAACTCATATTGCTCGAGATAGCGTAACCCACCATGGATCAGCTTGGTCGACGCCGACGACGTGTGGCTGGCCAGGTCGTCGCGCTCGACCAGCAGCACCTTCAGCCCGAGCAACGCCGCCTCGCGCGCGATCGCGCAACCGTTGATGCCGCCGCCGATGATGAGCAGGTCGTGGGTCACATGCCCTCTATTATCATACAAATAATTGCTGACAATCTGGACTGTGGATCAGGGGCCATCTGTGCCACTAGCGGCATATGTCCAGCCGCAGCAACCTGCCGACCCGCCAGCAGATCATGGATTTCATCGCGTCGAGCGACCAGCCGGCGGGCAAGCGCGAGATCGCGCGCGCCTTTGCGTTGCGCGGGCCGGACAAGATCGCGCTCAAGGCGCTGCTGAAGGACATGAGCGACGAGGGGCTGATCGACGTGGCACCCGGCCGTGCCTTTCACAAAATGGGCGGGCTGCCCAAGGTGACGGTTCTGCGCATCGTCGACGTCGACGACGGCGGCAATGTGTGGGCGATGCCCGAACGCTGGGAAGCCGAAGGCGTGCCCGAACCGCGAGTACGCATTCGCGAGCGCGGGCGTTCGGCGCTGGCGCCGGGCGACCGGGTGCTGGCGCGAACCGAGGAAGCCGGCAAGGGCTGGATCGCGCACCCGATGAAGAAGCTGGCGCGCGGCGAGGCGCTGATGCTGGGCGTCGTCCATGCCGAAGGCGGCAAGCACTGGTTGCAAGGCGTCGAGAAGAAGGAGCGCCGCAACTTCCCGATCTCCGATCTCGGCGGGGCCGAGGTCGGCGACCTGGTGCTTGCGGAACGGGCGGGACGACCGCCACGCATGACGGCCAAGGTCGTCGAACGGCTGGGCGATCCGTTCGCGCCGCGCAGCTTCTCGCTGGTCGCGATCCACAAGCACGGGATTCCCAACGTCTTTTCCGACGAGCTGCTGGCGGAGGCCGGGGAGTCGGCGGCGCGCGAGCTGGGCGAGGGGCGCGAGGATCTGCGCGCGCTGCCGATCGTCGCGATCGACCCGGCCGATGCGCGTGACCATGACGATGCGGTCTGGGCCGCGCCCGACGATGATCCGGGCAACCCCGGCGGCTGGCGCGCGATCGTCGCGATTGCCGATGTCAGCTTCTATGTCCGCCCCGGCTCGCTGCTCGACCGCGAAGCGCGCAAGCGGGGCAATTCGGTCTATTTCCCCGACCGCGTGGTGCCGATGCTGCCCGAAATCCTGTCGGCGGACGTGTGTTCGCTCAAGGAAGGCGTCGATCGCGCGGCGCTGGCCTGTCACCTGCAGGTGACGGCGGCGGGGGCGCTCAAATCCTGGCGGTTCAGCCGGGCGGTGGTGCGGATCGTGGCCAACATCGCTTACGAGGACGCGCAGGCGGTAATGGATGGGGATGGGGCGGTGCCAGCAGCGCCGCGTCAGATGAATGACTCCAACCCCAACCCCTCCGCTGAAGGGGAGGGGCTCAAAGACATTCTCTCCCCGTTGTGGGACTGCTGGCACGCGCTCAACAAGGCGCGGGAGGCCCGCGCGCCGCTCGACCTCGACCTGCCCGAGCGGCGAATCATACTGGACGAGAAGGGCCGGATCCTGTCGGTCGCGCCGCGCGAGCGCCTCGACGCGCACAAGCTGATCGAGGATTACATGATCGCC
>NZ_LSKG01000096.1:0-41155 GCF_001557005.1 Sphingomonas sp. CCH15-F11
CCTGTCCTGAGCGCCTGCCTTGGCAGGCAGTCGAAGGGCGGCGTATCGAAGGACGCAGCGCAACCTCACCGCTCCCGCGGCCGCTCCAGCGTGCTCAGCACCCCGCGCAGGGTGCGAATTTCCTGCTCGTTCCACCCAGGCTTGGTCAGCAGCGTGCGCAGCGTCCGGCGCGTCACGGGCGCGCGGTCGGGCGGGAAGAAATAGCCCGCGCCCTCCAGCATCGCGTCGAGATGCGCGATCAGGCCGTCCAAACTCGCCTGCGATGCCGGAGGCTCAAGCTCGACCTCGGGCGGCTTGGCCAGCGCCATGCCCCCCTCGACGTCGCTCGGGACATGCTTTGACCATTCATAGGCGACCAGGATCACCGCCTGCGCCAAATTGAGCGATCCGAACTCGGGGTTGATCGGCACGGTGATGATCGTGCGCGCGACCGCCACATCGTCGGTCTCCAGCCCCGAACGCTCCGGCCCGAACAGGATCGCCGACCGTCCGGCGGCAGCGTGAATGGCGCGCGCGGCCACCTCGGGCGTCTCGACCGGCTTGGTCACCCCACGCTTGCGCACCGTCGTCGCATAGACATGCGCGCAGTCGGCGATCGCATCGGCCAGCGTGTCGAACACCTGCGCGCGCTCCAGCACCACATCCGCGCCGCTCGCCGCCGGGCCGGCGGCCGGATTGGGCCACCCGTCGCGCGGGGCGACGAGCCGCAGGTCGGTCAACCCGAAATTCAGCATCGCGCGCGCCGCCTTGCCGATATTCTCGCCAAGTTGCGGGCGGACGAGGACGATCGCGGGCGGATTCACTTCCGCGCCACCGCACTCACCGATCCGGCAAACTCCTCGAAATCGCGCGCCTCGCGGAAATCCTTATAGACGCTGGCGAAGCGGATATAGGCGACGGAATCGAGGCCCTTCAGCCCCTCCATCACCAGTTCGCCGATCGTCTGGCTGGCAACCTCGCCGTCGCCCATCGTTTCCAGTTGCCTCTGGATGCCGGAGACGAGCCGGTCGATCTGGACGCTGGTGATCGGGCGCTTGCGGCACGCGATCGACACCGATCGCAACAGCTTTTCCCGATCGAACGGCTCGCGGCGCGGCTCGCTGCCGCTGCCTTCGCTCTTGAGCACGGTCAACTCGCGAATCTGGATGCGCTCGAAGGTGGTGAAGCGCGCGCCGCACGCCGAACATTGCCGGCGGCGGCGGATCGCGGTGCCGTCCTCGCTCGGACGGCTGTCCTTCACCTGGCTGTCGTCATGCGCGCAAAAGGGGCAGCGCAATCACGCCTCCGGATAGATCGGGAAGCGCTCGCACAACGCCCGCACCCGGCCGCGCACCGCCGCCTCGACGTCCGCATCGCCATGCTCGCCCTTGGCGCGCAGCCCGTCGAGCACGTCGGCGATCATGTGGCCGACTTCGCGGAACTCGGCGGGGCCGAAGCCGCGCGTCGTGCCGGCGGGCGTGCCGACGCGGATGCCGCTGGTCTTGAGCGGCGGCAGCGGATCGAACGGGATGCCGTTCTTGTTGCAGGTGATGCCGGCACGCTCCAGCGCCTCGTCCGCGTCGCGCCCGGTGACGCCCAGCGGACGCAGGTCGACGAGCGCCAGGTGGGTGTCGGTGCCCCCCGCGACCAGATCGGCCCCGCGCTCCTTGAGTGTCGCGGCCAGCACTTTCGCATTCTCGAGGACGGCGGCGATATAGCTCTTGAACTGCGGCTCCAGCGCCTCGCCGAACGCCACCGCCTTGGCCGCGATAACGTGCATCAGCGGGCCGCCCTGAAGGCCGGGGAACACCGCCGAGTTGATCCGCTTCGCGATCGCCTCGTCATTCGTCATGATCATGCCGCCACGGGGCCCGCGCAGCGTCTTGTGCGTGGTCGTGGTGACGACATGCGCATGGCCGAAGGGCGACGGGTGCAGCCCGGCGGCGACGATGCCCGCGAAATGCGCCATGTCGACCAGGAACAGCGCGCCGACTTCGTCCGCGATCGCCCGGAAGCGCGCGAAATCGATGATGCGCGGATAGGCGGAGCCACCCGCGATGATCAGCTGGGGCCTGTGCTCGCGCGCCAGCGCCTCGACCTGGTCATAGTCGATCAGGTGATCGTCGGCGCGCACGCCATATTGGACGGCATTGAACCACTTGCCCGACTGCGCCGCCTTGGCCCCGTGGGTCAGGTGGCCGCCGGCATCCAGGCTCATGCCCAGGATGGTGTCGCCCGGCTTGGTCAGCGCCAGCATCACCGCGCCATTGGCCTGCGCCCCTGAATGCGGCTGGACGTTGGCGAAGTTGCAACCGAACAGCTGCTTTGCACGCTCGATCGCCAGCGTCTCGACCCGGTCGGACGGCGCGCAGCCCTGATAATAGCGTTTGCCCGGATAGCCCTCGGCATATTTGTTGGTGAATACCGATCCCTGCGCGGCCAGCACCGCTTTCGACACGATGTTCTCGCTCGCGATCAGTTCGATCTGATGCTGCTGGCGGTCGAGCTCGTCGGCGACGCCCGCGAAGATTTCGGGGTCGGCGTCCGCGAGCGCCCGGGTGAAGAAGCCGTCGGGCTGGACCATGTGCAGCGCGCTGGGTTGGGTGCTCATCGGGAGGGCCTTTCTCGCATGCTCGGCTGGCGGCGTTCCCGCCCGCGCGGCGCAGGTTGCCGGATACAGCGCGCTATCTATGCCGCCTGCGCCGGGATTGCCACCCATTATGGCCATGCCGACGTGCCTGTCCTTCAAGCCAGCTGTTGCATCGCGATCGACGTGGATAATGTCGCGGCCATGACCCGACCCGTCGACGCGACAGCCCCCGTCACCGCCATCCCCGCCATGCCCCGCCTGCTCGGCTTTGCCGGCCTGTTGCCCCAGATCGTCGCGGTGGCGCTGCTGATCGGGGGCGATCCGCAATGGCGCTTTGTCGCGGTCACCCTTGCCTATGCCTATGCGGCGCTGATCTTCACCTTTCTGGGTGGAATGTGGTGGGGGCTGGCGGCGGCAGCGGCGCGCGACACGCCGGGCTGGGTGTGGATCGCGGCAGTCCTCCCCTCGCTCATCGCGCTGGCGAGCGGCGTTCCCTGGCTGATCGGTCAGCCCTGGCCCCAACCCTCGACGCTGGCGATCGGGGTGATGATCCTGGCTTCTCCGCTGGTCGACGCGCGGCTCGCCGCGGCGGGACTGGTGCCGCGATGGTGGCTGCGTTTGCGCGTCGCGCTGTCGGCGGGACTGGGCACCTTGACGGTCATTGCGGGGCTGTGGCCGGCGCTTTCGGGTGTCGGAACGCGAACTTAACCTTTTTCGGCCATACTCCGCTTCCCGCACCAGGAGGTTTGTGATGGACCCGAAGCCCACGCCGAACGCCACCGGCACGTCCGACGAACGCCGTCGCAGCGATCGCCGCGTCGCGCAGGACCCGAGCTACGCCGGACCCGAGCGTCGCCAGCAGGATCGGCGCAACCGCGGCTGATCCGCGCAAGCGGACCGGTTCTTCAGTCTTCAGCTTCCGCCGCGGTGCCGTGGCGGCTATTTCCGCTGCGTGCCCACCACCCGGCCATCAGCCGCGCCAGCGATGCCGCGACGCCGGGTCGCACGAACAACCAGTCGCGGATGGCGGGTCCGGGGACGGCACCGATCGTGCGCTTGTAGCCGCTGTCCCCCGCACCCCAGTCCACCATCTTGATCCCGTCCGCCATCGCGCGGATCAGGTTGCGATAATAAAGCAGCTTGCCGGGCGAATGCTTGCCCACCACCGGATCGTAGCTGTTGGCGATCGCATATTTAAGCGCGCCGGTGTTGAGGTCGAAGGAAAAGGCGGTCGGGCGCCCGTCGATCGTCAGCACCGCCGCCCACAGCATGTCGGCAATCACCGGGTCGTCCGCCACCGCGCGCCAGAAGCCGCCATGGCCGTCGAGCGTGAACTTGGCGTCGCGGCCGTCGGTGCGCGTGGCGATCCAGCTCTGCCGTTCGATCTCGGCGAGCGCGTCGAACCGCGCCGCCGACCACTCAGCGCCGGTGACGAATGACCATTCGAGCGCGCCGTGCGTCGCCAGATGCTTTTCGTGGAAACGGTTCTTCTTGCGCGTCGATGCGCGTGGCCAGCCGCCGTCCTGCGCCGCCGCCGCCATGTCTAGGCGGTAGCTGTCGGCGACGAAGCGGTCGATCACCGTCCATCCGGCCGCCTGTGCGGCGCGGCGCATCGGGTGCAGCACGGGATCGTCGTCGTAGATCGGTCCGAGCCGCAGGACGACGGCTTCGCGCGCAAGCTGCCCGAGCAGCGCATCGAACGCGGCCAGCCCGGCGTCGGCGGCGGCGGGAAAGCTGCGGAACGGCCAATAGCTTCCCGGTACGCGCGCCCAACCGGTCCACGGCGCGCCCATGGCCGCGATCGGCAGCGCGATGACCGGCGCGCCCTCGCACTGCACGATCAGCGTGCGCGCGGTGCCGCCATAGGTGCGGATCGCCGCATCGTACCAGCCATAGCGCAGGAAACGGTGACTTTCCGGCGCACGCGCCGCGACCAGGTCGATCGCGCCCGACAGGCCCGCCAGCGCCTCGACATGCAGTGCGGGCGGCAGGCGCGTGAACTGGGCGAGCGGCATTGGCTTCGTCATCGCGCCGGGTTTAGCCGAACAGGCGTTACCAATGGGTGGAAGCGGGCGGTTATTCCGCTTGCCGCGCGTGCGTTTTCGACCGCATAGCGCCAGCCATGCTCATCACGCCCGGCATCTCGACCGTCGCCTCGACCATCCAGACCGCGATCGCGCCGGTGTTCCTGCTCGCCGGGCTGGGCGCGATCCTCAACGTGCTGGCGGGCCGGCTGGCGCGCATCGTCGACCGGGTGCGCACGCTCGAACAGCTCCATCCGCGCTCGACCGGGCCGGAACATGACCGCCACGTGTGGGAATTGCGCATCCTCGACCGGCGGATCACGGTGATCAACGCGGCACTGTCGCTGTGCGTCGCCAGCGCCGTCATGATCTCGCTGGTCGTCGCGATGCTGTTCGTCGCCGAGCTGGTCAAGCTCAGGATCGGCACTGTCGTCGCCTCGCTGTTCATCGCGGCGATGGTGGCTTTGGTCGCCGGCCTGATCCTGTTCCTGGTCGAGGTGCGCATTTCGCTGCGCGCCATCCATGTGCGCGCCGAATTGCTCGAACGCGACCGCGCGTGAGGGCGGACATCGAACGCCGGCTGCTCCAGCTTGCGGTCGCGTTCACCTGTCTCGTCCCGCTCAGCGCGGCGACCTTGAGCCTGTGGCGCGGGCCGGACTGGCTCGGCAGTGGCGGGGGATCGACCGATCTCGACAGTCATTTCCGCTATCTGTCGGGCATCTTCCTCGCGCTCGGCATCGGCTTTGCGACGTGCATCCCGGCGATCGAGCGACGCGGCCCGCGCTTTCGCCTGCTCGCGGCGCTGGTCGTCGCCGGCGGGCTGGGCCGTCTGGCGTCGTTGGTCATCGTCGGCGCGCCGTCGGTCGGGCATCTCGCCGGGCTGGCGATCGAACTGGGCGTCGTGCCGCTGCTGACGTTCTGGCAGGCGCGCGTCGCCCGACAGGCGAGGTCCTGAGTCACGCTTACCGCGCCGCGGCCTCCAGCCCCTTGCCCGTTGCCACCGTCGCGGCATAGCCGGGCTTCGCCCGCGCCTTTGCGCGCTGTTCATAGGCATAGCCGGCGTTCAGCAGCAATTGCTCGGAATGCCTGGGTCCGATGAAGGACAGCCCCGCCGGCAACCCGCTGACCAGCCCCATCGGTACGGTCAGGTGCGGATAGCCCGACACGGCGGGCAGCTGGCTGGCGCTCGGCCCTGCATATTGATCGCCATGCACGGGGTCGCTCAGCCATGCCGGCCCGGTAGTCGGCTGGACGATCAGCGCGACGCGCGCCTTGGCGAGCATCGCGTCGATGCCTTCCGGCCCGGCCAGCTTCGCCGCCTTGGCCAGCGCTTCCCGATAGGCCGGGTCGTCGAGCCCCTTCATCTTGACCGCGCCATCAAAAATGTCCTGTTCGAAATAGGGCATTTCGGTCGCGGCATGGGCGGTGTTGAACGCGATCAACTGGTCGAGCGTGCGGGCGGTGACGGTCGCGGGCGTCGTCGCCAGATAGGCGTCGAGATCCGCCTTGAGCTCGGTCTGGAGGATCAGGAACTCGGCCTCGCCCAGCCCCTGGGGGCGAATCGACTCGACATCGACCAGCGTCGCCCCCGCCGCCCTCAGTACCGCCAGCGCCGCATCGAACCGCTCGGCCAGCTCCTTGCGCATGTTCGGTCGCACGACGCCAACGCGCATGCCGGCCAGCGCCTTGGTGGAAAGGCCGGCGGCATAGTCGCGCTTCAGCCGGTCGGCATCGGCGGTGGCGGGATCGGTGGGATCGCTGCCCGCCATCGCGGCGAACAGGATCGCAGCGTCGCGCACGCTGCGCGTCATCGGCCCCGGCGTATCCTGCGTATGGCTGATCGGGACGACATGGGTGCGGCTGATCATGCCGACCGTCGGCTTCAGCCCGACCAGTCCGTTGATCGACGAGGGGCAGACAACCGACCCGTCGGTTTCGGTGCCGACCGTCGCCGCCGCCAGGCTGGCCGCCGCCGCCGCGCCCGACCCGCTCGACGACCCGCATGCGCTGCGATCGAGCGCATAGGGGTTGCGCACCAGGCCACCGACGGCGCTCCAGCCGCTCATGCTGTCGCTTGATCGGATGTTCGCCCATTCCGACAGGTTGGTCTTGCCCAGGATCACCGCGCCCGCCGCGCGCAGCCGCGCGACCAGCGGCGCGTCGCGACCCGTCATATTGTCCTTGAGCGCCAGGCTGCCCGCGGTCGTCGGCAGCTCGCGCGTCTCGATATTGTCCTTGATCAGCACCGGAATGCCATGGAGCGGCCCGCGCAGCTTGCCGGCACGGCGTTCGGCGTCGAGTGCGCGGGCCTGGTCGAGCGCGTCGGGGCTGACCGCGATCACGCTGCGGAGCGTCGGCCCGGCGCGGTCCATCGCCGCGATGCGCGCCAGATAGGCGGCGGTGATCGCCTCGCTCGTCGACTTGCCCGATTTCATCTGGGTCTGGAGGTCTTCGATCGACAGTTCCTCGACCGCGACGCCCGCCTGTGTTTGCGCCTGGACCTGGCCGGGCAGAACCGGCAGCGCATAAGCCAGGGAAAGGGCGGCCACGCCCCGCAAAGTCGATCGCATCGCAAACCCCCATATTTTCGTGTCGCGTCAAGGCTGGCGCAGCGCGGCAGCGATGGCAAGGGGTGCGAAGGTCGGGGTCGGCCAGTGCCGCCGGCTATCCGATACGGGTCAGCCGTGCGGCAGCGGCGGACAGCCAGGGTCCCAGCCCGAGACCAAGCCCCATCGCGCCGAAAAGCAGCGGCCTCAGCGCCGGGCGTTCGGCGGCATAACGCAGTGCCCCCGCCGTCGCGATCGGGCGTTTTGCTTCACGGGCAAAGCGCGGCTGATAGCGTGCCGATTCCGGTGCGCCCCCCGCGATCATCGCGGCGGCGGCGCGCTCGCCGCTCCGCAGTGCGATGGCGACACCGTCGCCGGCAAGCGACGAGATCACCGCCGCCTGATCGCCCAGCCGGAACACGCCGTGGATACCGTCGGCCGCGCGCCAGCCATAGGGGACGCCCGCGATCGTGGACCATTGACCCGCGAGGCCGGCGACGCGTTCGCCCAGCAGCGGACTTTCCCCGCCGAGCTCGCCGATCAGCGCCATCGCGGTTCCCGCCGCGCGCAGTCGCGCGGGCGCGCTCGACAGGCACAGGTTGACCCGGCCGTCCTCGGTCAGCAGCAGGCCGACATAGCCCTGGTCGAACGGATAGAGCTCGATGACGCCGTCCAGCGCCGCGCGCGTCGTGGCATCGGGCACATAGCCGATGCGCAGTCCCAGTGCACCGTCGCGCGTTGCCTCGCCGCGCGCGGGCGCGCCGCGCAACGGATGCTTGCCGGTGGCGAGGAACAGCGCCTCGCCGATGATGCGGGTGCCGTCGGCCAGTTCGGCGCTGCGGGTATCGGGGTCGACCGATCGGACCTTGACGCCGCGCGTCACACCAGCCCCCGCCGCAGAAGCGCGAGCGAGCAAGGCCTCGTCGAGCACGCGCCGTGACAAGCCCGCGGCGGCAAAGGGCAGGGCGACCTCGCGCACGCGACGGCCATGCGCCAGTCGCAGGCGACGGATCGGGTGCGCACCCAGGCCCGCGGCAGAGACGCCCAGCCGGTCGAGTGCCGCTAGCGCGTCCCAGCCCAGAAACCCCCCGCACACCGTATCGTGCGGCCCCGTGCTGCGTTCGAGCACCCGCGTCTCGACGCCCGCCCCCGCCAGGCGGATTGCGGTCGCCGCCCCGGCGGGCCCACCGCCGATAATCAGCGCGCGCGGGTGACGCATAGCCGGAACGGGATGTGCCATGAGATGCGCGCGAAGGACGCGACACCCGCGCGCGCCAGGATTTCGCGCCATTCGGCGACGCGGAAGCTGCGCGCGATCGACAGCCGGCCGTCCTCGCGCACGATGCGATGGACGCCGAGCAGGCGGGCGAGCAGCGGATAGCCAAGATGCGCGATGCGGTGGCGGTGCAGGTCGCTGATCATCCAGCCGCGCCGCGCGGTCGTTTCCATGAAGGCGATGAACTGGTCGAGCTGCGCCGGCGTCATGTGATGCGCGACCTGGCTGCTGATCACGACGTCCCACGGGCCGGGCTGGTCGGCATAGTCGCCGGTTCGCCATTCGATCGCGACGTTCGCCGGGGTTGCCGCCGCCGCGACATCGGCGCTCAGCGGGTTGAGGTCGACGCCGACCAGGTCGACGGCGATGTCGCGCGCCCGGGCCCAGCCGGCGACCGCGCGCAGCATGTCGCCGGCGCCAAATCCGACGTCCAGGACGCGCAACCGCTCGCCCGGCCGCGCGACCCGATCGAGAAAGGCGAGCGTCGGCGCGGCGGTGCGCGTCCACCAATTGATCCGCGACAGGTCGCGCAGCACCGCGGCATAGGTCGCGGGCGCGATGTCGGGCGCGTCCATCTGTTCCTCAATCCGGGCGCGGGTGGCGAGCGACATCATGGCGCGCGGTGGAAGCCGAAGCCCTCGACCGCGAGGCCGGGGCCGAACGCCATGCCGATGCCGCAGCGCTTCGCGGGGTCGTCCAGCATGTCGGCGAGGACGAACATCAGCGTCGACGACGACATGTTGCCGAAGCGTTCGAGCACGCGGCGCGAGGGATCGAGTCCATCGGCGGCCAGCCCCAGCCCGTGCCCGACCGCGTCGAGGATCGATCGCCCGCCGGCGTGCACCGCCCATGCGTCGATCGCGTCGGCCCGCCGGTCGCCCAGGATCGCATCGCGGACCCGCGCATCGCCCAGCGCGGCGGCGATGCGGCCGGGCACCTCGCCCGACAATTCCATGATGAAACCGGCATCGCCGACGGTCCATGTGATGAGGTCGCCGCTGTCGGGCATCGCCAGCGAAAAGCGACGGTCGATCGCGAAACCCGCCGCATCGCCCGTCACCAGTGCCGCCGCCGCGCCGTCGCCGAACTGAAGCATGGCCAGCAGCGGCTCGATCCGGTCGTCATACTGCAGGTGCAGCGACGAAAGCTCGACCGTCACGACGAGCACCCGCGCGCCGGGTTCGGAACGGACGATATGGCTTGCGGTACGTAGCGCGGCGACCGCGGCGTAGCAGCCCATGAAGCCGACCAGCACGCGTTCGACGCGGTCCGACAGGCCGAGATCGGCGGCGAGCAGCTGATCGATCCCGGGGGCGACGAAGCCAGTGCAGCTCGCCACCACCAGATGGGTGATATCGTGCGGCGGGTGTTTCACGGCCAGCGCATCGACGGCGGCACGCGCCAGCGCGGGGGCCTGTTCGGCATAGACGGCCATGCGCCGCGCAGTGCCGGGCACCCCGCCGCCATTGTAAAACCCGCCATGATCGACGGGCGATCCGCCGCCGGGCGCATATGGCAGCACTGACCAGCGATGGCGGATGCCCGAGCGTCCGGCCATGCGGCGGAAAATCCCTCGCAGGCGCGGATCGCTCAGCCGTGCCTCCGCCCACGCGATGAAGCTTGCGTGCACGTCATGGCCGGGCACCGCCGTGCCGATCGCGTTGATATGGGGAACGGCCGTCATCCTTGCGTCACTCACTCGATTCCGATCCCGCCGTCATTTTCCATATGGTGTGCGTTCGTCGTAATGTCGCCCTGGCCCTGCGGCACCGGTGGGCGGGTCAACGCGATTCATCCAGGACGATGCGGACCTTGCGCAGGGTTTCGGTGACCGCCGCCATCGGCAGGGCCGCCAGCTGCGCCGCGATCGGCGCGAAACCGGTTTCGACCGCCGCGATCGCCGCGTCGCGAAAGGCGCGGCCGCGGTCGGTCAGGCGGACGCGCTTGGACCGGCCGTCATCGGGATCGGGATGGAGCGTGATGAAGCCGCGTGCCGTCAGCACCTGGAGCGAATGGGTCATCGTCGCCTTGGTCACCTGCATTGCCGATGCGAGCTGCTGTGGCGTGCGGTCGTCGCCCAGCCGGGCCATGTGGTTCAGGATCGCGAAGTGCGCGACATGGACGCCATCCGGCAGCAGATGGGTGAAGAATGCCGAGGCGAGCTGATTGATGATGCCGATTTCGTTGAAGAAGGCGAACAGGCCGAGTTCGCCCGGCTCGCCTGCGGCGCTGGCGGTCGACGCCTTCAGGTGGCCGTGCGCGGTCATGCCCGGACCAGTTTGGCGGCGAGCGGCCAGCGCGGGCTGGGCGGCACGACCGGACCGTGGCCGATCCGTGCCAGCATCTGAACCGTGCCGCCGCCCGGGGCGAGCAGGGCGTGAAGCGCGCGATGCGGGTCGGCCATCTCGGGAAATTCCTGCAGCGCCTGGCTGAGCGGGTGGATGGCGATGCCATCGCGCGTCGCCGCCAGGTTGAGGCGCACCCAGTCGCGCCCGGCGGCAATCTGGTCGACGCGGGTGTTGGTGCGGCTGACCATCCACACATGGCCCATTGCGGTGGCGGGGTTGGCGAGCACGGCCTGCATCCCCTGACTGTAGGCGGACGACGACGTGTCGGCCAGCGTCTTGCGGTTGAACTGCCCGACGAGGGCAAGGCTTTCAAACAACGGCCCGGAAAAGTCGATCCCGTCAGGATTGCGCTCGATCTCCGCCCGGCCGATGCGGAACAAGTCGACGCTCTCACGATAGGTTCGCGGCGTCGCCACTTCGATGCGCAGCGCCCGCACGGTCAGTTCGCGCAGCCGGGCGATCGAGCGGGTGTCCACCGATCCGCCGACGGCGGGGCCGTGGCGGGCGCTTGCCAGGATCGGCGCGAGCATGCCCGGGGCGAGGGGGCGGGTGGTGTCGAACGGCGCCTTGTTCGATCGCCGCGCCAGGATCTGCGCGAACAGCGGGTCGCGGGCGACCGCGGCGTCGGCACGAAAGCGCGCGATCGCCACCCGCCCGTCGGTCAGCCCGCGTGCATCCTCGCCGTCGGGGAACAGCGTCAGGTCGACGCGCTGGCCACGCTCGGCGGCGGCAATGACCATCAGCTCCAGGAAACAGCCGAGCCCGATCGTGATCTGGCGATTGAACGGATCGGTCTGCGGCAGCAGCCGTGTGCGGTCGACGCGCAACGTGACTTCGCCGGGCGTGCGGATGTCCGCGATCCAGGGCTGGCGGTTGTGCGGGTTGGGGGCCAGGATCGCATGGGCCAGCGCGAACCGGCGCGGGTCGGCATCGTGATCCGCCGCCGCGACGCGCCACGGGTCCAGCGCGCGTTCGGGCGTCCGCGTGGTGACGAATGCGGCCGCACCGCCCGCCGCCAGCACGATGCCGCCGCCGGCGAGGCGGATGAATTGACGTCGGGGCAGTGCCATGGTTCGGCTCCTTTCGGTTAATCGTCGCCCGCCGGCGACGGATCGCTGTCGAGCGTGTGCAGGAACGCGACCAGATCGCGCTTTTGATCGGGGGACAGCTGCACCCGGCGCGCGCCCAGCGGGCGTTCGACGAGCCGGTCGGAATAATGATCGACGACCGCGGCCAGCGTCGGCAGCGAGCCGTCATGCATATAGGGCGCGGTCTGCCCGATCTCGCGCAGCGACGGCGTGCGAAAGGCATGATCGCGAAGCCGGTTGCCGGTGATGCCGCCCCGGCCGAGATCGGTGTCGGGCAGCCCGATATCCTTGAACCGGCCGTCGGTGAACATCGCGCCGCGGTGGCAGGCGACGCAATTGCCGGGCCCGGCGAAGACCGCGAAGCCACGCTGTGCCGCCGGGCTGATCGCCTTTGCATCTCCGGCCGCCCAGCGATCGAACGGCGCGGTGCCCGATACCAGCGTGCGTTCATAGGCCGCGATCGCCTTTGACACGGTCGCTTCGCTGATCTCGGGCTCTTCGGGGAAACTGGCGGCGAAGCGCGCGCGATAGCCGGCATCCGCGCGGATCGGGTCGATCAATGCGGCGGGGTGGCGTCCCAGTTCCTCGCCCGCCATCACGGGCATCAGCGCCTGGGCCTCCAGCGTCGGGGCGCGGCCGTCCCAGAACAGCGACGGCGCATGGGCGACGTTCCAGATCGTGGGCGTGTGGCGCAGCAGTTGCCTGCCACTGCGCGCCGGCGCGCGCGCGACGCCGTCGCCGAAGCCGCGATCGGCGCGGTGGCACGAGGCGCAGGACCGCGCGCCGTCCGCCGACAGGCGCGCGTCGTTGAACAGGTCGCGGCCCAGCGCGACCTTGGCCGGGGTCGGGGGATTGTCGGCGGGGTGAACGACGTTCGGCCGGTCGGTGAAGTGGCGAGCGGCAAAAGCCTGGCCGCGATCCAGCCCCTCGTGGCGATAGGCGCACGCCCCGACCAGCAGCAGCGACGCCGCGACCAGCACGCCCAGCGACCCGCGCGACAGCATCCGGACGCTGCTCATCGCCGTACTGCCAGTTGCGTGCCGGCCTGATCGGTGTCGCGGCCCATGCACCGGCCGAGCGGCTCCAGCCGGTCGCGCACGAACCGCCCCGTCCACGCAGCGTCATAGGCGGCGGAGGACAGGATTTCGATCCGGGTGCCCCCATCTGCGCTGCGACGAAAGGCGATCTGTTCGAACCAGTAATCCTGATAGCGCAGGCGATAGAGCGGCGCGCCGTCGATCGGATCGGGGGCGACCAGTGCATGGGGCGGCAGTTGCGCGTGGTCGCGAAAGCATTGCGCAACGGCTTCGGGGGCGTGCGCCGACTGGAACACACTGGCATGGCCGGTCGCGCGGAACGCGGTTTCGCCGCGCACGCCGCCCCCACCGCCGCTGAGCGCGCCCGATCCCGTTCCGCCGCTCATGCAAGCGCCGGGAAGCAACGCGGTCGCCAGCAACAGGATCCGCGGGCTCATCGCGCCACCGCCTCGCCACGGGCGGCACCAGCAGCAAGCGGATCAGGCGTCGGGGCAATGACCAGCACCAGCGGCAGCAACGTGCCGATAAAGCCGGTCAGGAAGGCGCGCAGCTCGGTGCGCATCGGATCAGTTTTCACAAGCGGTCTCCCGACGTCATGCGGGTCGACAGGCCAACTCCCCGACTCGCTGATTAAGTTCGATGTCGAACCTGTATAGTTCGACGTCAAACCAGTCAAGCGCCGGCATGAATTTACTGATCCGACTCGACTCTCTAGACTGGTCGGTCTAGTCATTCGGAGTGCATACCTCACCCGATCCCCAACTCGTCCGCGCCGCGCTGGAACAGGTTTCCGCCAGCCAGGGCTTCAATGCCTGGCTCAAGGTCGGCATCGTCGATCTCCACACCGGCGGCGTGACCATCGAGATCGAGCTGCGCGAGGAACTCAGCCAGCATCACGGCGCAGCGCATGGCGGGATTGTCGGCGCGCTGGCCGACACGGCGGCGAGCTGGGCCGCGGCGACGGTGGCGGGTGATGTCCGCACCGCCAGCTATACCATCCACTTCCTCAAGGCCGCGCGCGGTACCCGATTGCGCGCCGTCGGCACCGTGCTCAAAGCAGGGCGGCGACAGGTGAGCGTCGAAGTCAAGGTGCATGCCGGCGACGGCGGCGACGATTGGGGCGCGCCGGTCGCGGTCATGCTTGCCTCGGTCGCGCCGGTGGCGAACTGATGCGCCACTTGGTCTTTGCGGGGCCCGGACGGGTCGAGTGGCGCGAGGCCGTGGATCCCCGCCTCGACAGCGACGATGCCGCGATCGTCCGTCCGCTCGTCATGGGCCGCTGCGACCTCGACACGCTGTATCTCGCCGGACGGATGCCGCTCGCGGTCGGCGAACCAATCGGCCACGAGATTATCGGCGAGATCGTCGATCTGGGCGCGCGCGCGGCGCAACGGCTGGCGATCGGCCAGCGGGTGATCGTGCCCGCACAGATTTCGTGCGGCGAGTGCCGGATGTGCCAGGCGGGCGCGACCGGGCGGTGTGAGCGCGTGCCGCTGGGGGCCAGCTACGGCATGGGCCGCGCCGGCGGCTATGGCGGCGGCGTCGCCGATCTGGTGCGCGTGCCGTTCGCGGCCGCGATGCTGGTGCCGTTGCCCGCCGGCGTCGATCTGACCGCGCTGATCGGCCTGGCGGACATGGCGACCGACGCCTGGCGCGCGGTCGGCCCGCAACTGGCGCGGCGGCCGGGCGGCACGGTGCTGGTGATCGGCGGGATGGTGCCGGTGATCGGCATTTTCGCCGCGGCGCTCGCGGTGATGCTCGGGGCCGGACGCACCGTTTATGTCGACGCCGACCCGGCGCGCCGGGGAATAGCCCGCGACTATGGCGCGCAGGTGATGGCCGATGTCGCCGAACTGGACGGTGCCCTCTTCGACATCGTCGTCGATGCCGCCGGCGACGGCGCGCAACTGCTCGCCGCGATCCACGCCTGCGGCCCGGACGCCGCGCTGACCAGCGTCGCACCGCCCTTCGTCTCGCCCGAACTGCCGCTGCTGCCGATGTACTATAAGGGCCTGACCTATCGCATCGGCCGACCGGATTGCCGGTTCGGCCATGACCCCGCGCTCCACGCCTGGGCGGCGAAGGGGTTTGACCCGACCCGTGTCGGGCCTAAGACCTTCCGCTTTGAGGAGGCGGACGACGCATGGCCGGACCCGGCGCTGTACGTGGCAGTGACACGCGAGCCGACGCTGCGGGCGTGAAGCCACCGCGCGACACGCGCGCGCGTATCCTGGCCGCGGCGGTCCGCCTGTTCCAGCGCGGTGGCTATGCCGGCACCGGCATCAACGACGTCATCGCCGCATCCGGCGCGCCGCGCGGCTCGCTCTATCACCATTTTCCCGGCGGCAAGCCGCAGCTCGCCGCCGAGGCGGTCGCGTTCCTTGCCGCACAGGTCGCCGCACTGATCGACCGGCGCGTGCAGGACGGCGTCGCGCCGGGTAACATCCTGATCCAGATCGCCGACGCGATGGGGGGCTGGCTGACCCAGTCGGACTGGCGCGAAGGCTGCCTGATTTCGGTGATCGCCCAGGAAACCGGACCGGAAGACGCCCTGATCCATCAAGCGGTGCTGGCCGCCTATGCCGACTGGTCGGCGCGGCTGATCCCGGCATTGCAAGCGGCGGGGCATGATGAGGAAGCGGCTGCGGCGCGCGCCGACCTGGCGATCGCGGCGCTGGAAGGCGGCCTGATCCTGGCGCGGGTGCGACGGTCGGTCGAGCCATTGCGCAACGCCGCCCGGCTCGGCGCATCGACCATGATGCGCACCGCTTGATCTGCAGCCCGACGCACGGTTTGACTCGACGCGTTCCGCCGTCGCCGATTTATTTTCGTTCGACCAATGTTCTCTTGAAAAATCTGAAAGCCGCAGAAGTCCGCGCGTCGCGGAATCCGGGTGTCGGCGCTGATGCGCCCCGAGCATGGCCGAGTCCCTGATCTGTCATTTACCGTCTTGCGCCCGGATTCGTGTTGGCACAATCTATAGTGGTTGGGACGGGGGAAACGACCCAATTGCTGGTAAACGCTTGTCCGCGATCCTATATCGCGGGCAAGGGCGAACGCGCCCTCCGGCACGGCGATGGACACTTTTTGTTCTCGCGCTTCCCCCGCCAAGAGCATAGCATGGGGCACAGGCCCCGAGTCGAACGGACAAGGAACGGGGTGGAAGGCATGGATTTCAGGGAAACGCAGGACGAGCGCGTGAACGACACCATTACCACCAATGCGCCCGCTGCTGCCGACACGGCGCGTCCGGTCGCCGATTCAAAATCGATTGCGCCGCGCATGTACCCGGTGGAGGTCGATCATTCGCGCGACGCGCTGCTGACCGATTTCGGCAAGGAAACGCTGAAGGACCGCTATCTGCTGCCCGGTGAGACGTTCCAGGACCTGTTCGTCCGCGTCGCGTCGGCCTATGCGGACGATGCCGCGCACGCCCAGCGGCTGTACGACTATATCTCCCGGCTGTGGTTCATGCCGGCGACGCCGGTCCTGTCCAACGGCGGTACCGGGCGGGGGCTGCCGATTTCCTGCTATCTCAATTCGGTGCCCGACAGCCTCGAGGGCATTGTCGAGACCTGGAACGAGAATGTCTGGCTCGCCTCGCGCGGCGGCGGCATCGGCACCTATTGGGGCGCGGTGCGCGGTATCGGCGAGCCGGTCGGCCTCAACGGCAAGACCAGCGGCATCATTCCGTTCGTCCGCGTCATGGACTCGCTCACGCTGGCGATCAGCCAGGGCAGCCTGCGCCGTGGATCGGCCGCCTGCTATCTCGACATCTCGCACCCGGAGATCGAGGAGTTCCTGGAAATCCGCAAACCCTCGGGCGACTTCAACCGCAAGGCGCTCAACCTGCACCATGGCGTCCTCATTCCCGACGCGTTCATGGAAGCGGTGCGCGACGGCGCCGAATGGGAGCTGAAGAGCCCCAAGGACGGGTCGGTGCGCGGCAAGGTCGACGCGCGCGCACTGTTCCAGAAGCTGGTCGAAACCCGGCTGGCGACCGGCGAGCCGTACATCGTGTTCAGCGACCATGTGAACAAGGCGATGCCGCGCCACCACCGCGAGCAGGGGCTGAAGGTCTCGACCTCCAACCTGTGCAGCGAAATCACGCTGCCGACCGGCCGTGACCATCTCGGCAACGATCGCACCGCGGTGTGCTGCCTGTCCTCGCTCAACCTCGAAACCTGGGACGAGTGGAAGGACGACAAGCAGTTCGTCGAGGACGTGATGCGCTTCCTCGACAATGTGCTCACCGACTATATCGAGCGTGCGCCCGAGGAAATGGCGCGTGCCCGCTATTCGGCGATGCGCGAGCGCTCGGTGGGGCTGGGCGTCATGGGCTTTCACAGCTTCCTCCAGGCGCGCGGGCTGCCGTTCGAAGGCGCGATGGCGAAGAGCTGGAACCTCAAGATCTTCCGCCAGATCAAGGCGCAGGTCGACGAGGCGTCGATGCAGCTCGCGGTCGAGCGCGGGCCGTGCCCTGACGCCGCCGACATGGGGGTGATGGAGCGTTTCAGCTGCAAGATGGCGATCGCGCCGACCGCGTCGATCAGCATCATCTGCGGCGGCACCAGCGCGTGCATCGAGCCGATCCCGGCCAATATCTATACGCACAAGACGCTGTCGGGGAGCTTTTCGATCAAGAACCCGTATCTCGAGCGGCTTCTCAGCGAGAAGTCGAAGAATTCCGATGCGGTGTGGAACTCGATCCTGGAAAAGGGCGGGTCGGTCCAGCATCTCGATTTCCTCAGCACCGAGGAGAAGGATGTCTACAAGACGTCGTTCGAGATCGACCAGCGCTGGATCCTCGAACTCGCCGGCGACCGTGCGCCCTATATCGACCAGGCGCAGTCGCTCAATCTGTTCATCCCGGCCGATGTCGAGAAGTGGGATCTGCTGATGCTCCATTTCCGCGCGTGGGAACTGGGCATCAAGTCGCTCTATTATCTGCGCTCAAAGTCGGTCCAGCGCGCAGGCTTCGCCGGCGGCGTCGAAGCCGACAACACGATCGAGAAGCCGAAGTTCGATCTGGGCGAGAGCACCGATTACGACGAATGCCTGGCGTGCCAGTGAGGTGATGGGGGCGGCGTATCTTGATACCTGCTCCTCTCCCCTTGTGGGAGAGGAGGGGGCCCGCGCGACACAGTTGCGTGGGAAGGTGAGGGGTGTCGCGCACAGTCCCGTCGATCGTGCCCGTGAACTGCGCCGCAACGCGACCGATGCCGAGCGCAAGCTGTGGGTTTCGCTACGTGAAGCGTTTCCAGGCGCGAAATTTCGTCGCCAGGTCCCGCTTGGTTCCTATTTCGCGGACTTCTGCTCGCACGCAACTCGCCTCGTTATCGAGGTTGATGGCGGCCAGCACGCCGAAGCGGCTGATTATGATGCAGCACGCACGAGGTTCATCGAAGGTGAAGGCTATCGCGTGATCCGTTTCTGGAACCACGATGTGCTAGGTAACGCCGAAGGTGTGCTTGCGACAATCGCGTCGCACTTCCCTTCTCCCCTTGTGGGAGAAGGTGGCGCAAAGCGCCAGACGAGGGGTTTAACCCGGTGACCTACCCCTCACCCTTCCGCCGCTTCGCGGCTCCCTCCCTCTCCCACAAGGGGAGAGGGATTAGGCCTAAAATCTCCCTCTCCCCTGGTGGGAAGGGTGAGGGGTGGGCGCAACCCACCCGCACCCTCGCCCTCCTCCCCCTCCTCCCGCTCGCCGCATGCGCGCGGCAGGTGGGGAGCGCGGTCGTCCCCGATGCGCCGGGGTTCCTGCTCGGGTTGTGGCACGGCTTCATCTTTCCGCTCGCCTGGGTCGCGTCGCTGTTCCTGCCCAGGGTCGCGATCTATGCCGTGCGCAACAATGGCGGCTGGAATGATTTCGGCTATTTCCTGGGCATCGTCGTGTTCGGGGTCGGCGCGCGCAAGTCGCGCACCGTCTATGTCGACCGCTTCGTCCCTGCGCGGCGCGGGCGCGTGATCGAGAATGAGCGGTGACCCGCGCGCTCGCCATCCAGTTCGGCGTCGCCGCCGTCGCCGGGACCAGCGGCCTTGCGCTGCTCGCCCGGCCGGCCGCATTCGGCATTCGCAGCGAACCGGCACACTATGCCGCCCGCATCGCCGGCATGATGCTGACCGCGCTCGGCCTGTTCCTCGGCGGCTTTGGCTTGATTTACCTATGGGCAAGCGCGTCATGAGCGCGATCATTTTTTGTGCGTTCGTCGCAGCGATCGCGGTGGCCAATATGACGCTAGGTTACCGCTGGAGCCGGCTCGATCATAATCCATGGCGGGATTCCTTCGCTGGCGGCATGTTCCGCACGCCCGCGCCGGGGCTGATCCCCGCAAGATTGAGCGTTGAGACTATTCGATCGCGCGGCAGAACGCTGATGGTCACATCTCCGATCTGTGGCACTCTGTTTGTGATCTTCATTATCTTTTCCAAAGTTATCTCGGAGTAATCCCATGTCCCTTCTCGAAGCCCGCAAGACCTACAAGCCCTTCGAATATCCGTGGGCATACGAGTTCTGGAAGCGTCAGCAGCAGATTCATTGGATGCCCGAGGAAGTGCCGCTGGGCGAGGATTGCCGCGACTGGGCGCAGAAGCTGACCGAGCATGAGCGCAACCTGCTCACGCAGATTTTCCGCTTCTTCACCCAGGCCGATGTCGAGGTGCAGGACTGCTATCACGACAAATATGGCCGGGTGTTCAAGCCGACCGAGATCAAGATGATGCTGGCGGCGTTCAGCAACATGGAAACCGTGCACATCGCCGCCTATTCGCACCTGCTCGACACGATCGGGATGCCCGAGAGCGAGTATGGCATGTTCCTGGAATATCAGGAAATGCGCGACAAGCACGACTATCTGCAGAAGTTCGGCGTCGACAATGACGAGGACATTGCCAAGACGCTGGCGATGTTCGGCGGCTTTACCGAAGGGCTGCAGCTGTTCGCGTCGTTCGCGATGCTGATGAACTTCCCGCGCTTCAACAAGATGAAGGGCATGGGCCAGATCGTCAGCTGGTCGGTGCGCGACGAAAGCCTGCACTGCGAAGGCATCGTCCGGCTGTTCCATGCCTTTGTCAAGGAACGCGACTGCCTGACCAAGTCGGTCAAGGACGAGATCATGGACATGTGCCAGACGACGGTGCGGCTGGAGGATGCGTTCATCGACCTCGCCTTTGAAATGGGGCCGGTCAATGGCATGGCGCCCAAGGAAATCAAGAAGTATATCCGCTACATCGCCGACTGGCGGCTGGGCCAGCTCGGGCTCAAGCCGATCTATCTGATCGACGAGCATCCGCTGCCCTGGCTCGCGCCGCTGCTCAACGGGGTCGAGCACGCCAATTTCTTCGAAACCCGCGCGACCGAATATTCGAAGGCGGCGACGCGCGGCAACTGGAACGAGGTGTGGGCGAGCTTCGACAAGCGCCAGAAGATCAAGGTGGCCCCCGCCGCCAACGAGGATCCCGGCAGCGAAGGCGACATGTTCAGCCGCGCCGGCGTGGCGGCGGAATAGCCCTTCGTGATCGCCCTGCCGGGTGCGCCTGCGTCTCTGGACGTCAGCGCGCCCGGCGCACCGGCACCGGTATGTTGCAGATATCGGCACCGCCGGCCGGCCGGATGAAAAACGGATCGCGGCGATTGGCGCGCGCCTCCGCGTAGCGAAGAAAGCTTGTGCTGTCGGTGTCCAGCACCTGGAACTTGGGCTGCGCGTCGGTCGGCAACTCGCTTGCCAGCTGGACGGACAGGATCGGCACGCGCTCTTCCGCTTTTTCATAGAAACCAAGCGAGCCGGTGCCGCGCGGCAGGCTGGACAGATGCTCGATCCCCTCGATCACGCGGCCGACCAGCGCGATATTGCGGTCGAGGTGGCGGGGCGCATGGCCGATGACCGTATAGAGTTCCGCCCCCGTGCCGGTATCGGGTGACAGATTGCGACCGACGCCCACCATTCCGTAACAATGCACGGGCCACATCCGGGTCAAGTCGGCGGCGATAGGCCATCCGTCGCGCCAGCCCGCATCAAAGGCGAACGAATCGCCGCGCGATGTCTCGGCTAGGCGTTTGAGCCGATCTTCCATGGACAAGGTATCTGTTGCGGACCCCGCCATTTCAGCACGGGCTTCCCGCAAATGTTGCGTCCAGGCAAAAAAGGCGGCGCGTCGCACCGAATATTCCGCTTCGGTGGCTTTCATCAGCGCCGCCGGCAGCGGCTTGGCCTTGACGGGGTCCTCGCCATCGGGATCGCCCCATTGGGCGACATAATTGTCCTGGACGCGCACCACTGCCAGTCCGTCCCACCAGCGTGCACGGGCAAGCGTGCGGATGTTGGCGACCCAGGGCTGGGAAAAAGGCGCGGGCATAAGCTGGATGACGACACGACGGGTCGACCCGTTGCGGTCGGGCGCGAGCGTCATCACCAGCAGATCATCCGGCGCGATCGCCCGCCACTCTGCTGCCGGCGCGGCCGCGACGATTTCGGTCGGCGCGAGCGCAGCGGGTTGCGGCGTGGCGGCTTGGCCCTGGCTCTGCAGGGCGAGCAGCATGGCAAGCGAGAGCGTGAACATGGCCGTCAGCATGGCACGCGGCAATCGCTTGCGAAAGCCCGCCCCGCACGATAGGTGCAGCCGCTTCCAGCGCGATTGGATTGCGAACCCGGGTCTCCACCCGCCATGCGGCGACCGACCAGGTTCGATGCGGAGCGGTGGCCGAGTGGTCGAAGGCGCTCGCCTGGAAAGTGAGTATACGGCAAAACCGTATCGAGGGTTCGAATCCCTCCCGCTCCGCCACCCACCCCCAGCACTCGTCTCCGCTTTGAGGGAAATGCTACAAAGCCGCGGAACAGGCCGATTTGCGATCGCCAAACCGTAATGGCCGCATCTATCTGGCCGTCTCTTCCGCGATATCAAGCGGCATTTGCATGGCCCGTCTCTGGCCGCCCCTGCATCGGTTCGGTTTCCCTGATAAACAGGAAATAACAGGGGAAAAAGTGAATTTGAGGCCCAGATCAGGCCGTTCTAAGTGACCCGTTCGCGGTGTGGCCTGAGAACACTCCGCGTTTTCAGCATTCTACGCGGCAGAAAAGACGTTTTCCTGTTAATCGCCCGAACAGGGCATTTATACCCCCGTAACAGGGTCCTGCATCGCCAATGTCAGGACGCTTGCTTGCCGGAACAGGGGCTGTTCTACTTGCGGAACCGCAGCATCTCGCGCTGCCGCGACCAGTTTAGCGGCAGCTCGACATGCTTGAGTGCTTTCAGGTTGAGATGGTGCGGCTGGCGTCCATCGAGGATCGCCCGCTGGATGTCAGGTGCGAGGAATGCGAGCCGCCGGATGTTGCGGTCGTAGGGCGAGGTCGGTGCGGTATCCAGGGTCGGCAATCCGCGCTCTGCGCCGAGTATGGCATGCGCCTTGCGCAGTGCAGCGATCAGCACCCGATCAGGCTGTGGCGGATGTCGTTGCGCTGGAACGACGAGATGACGACCTCCGCTGGCGGGGAGATAATCAGCAAGAGGACGGCGACGCTGTCGGCGGTTCGATCAAGGATGATCTCGTGGTCCGCAAGCCGCGTTATCAAGTTGGCGCCGTGTGACGTATCGAGGGTTGGCTGCGGACCGCGCGCGCTGCGGTGGGCCGATCGAACGACCGCGAACGGATCGTCGGCCTTCACGTACCAGCGCCGGATCAGCCTTGCCGAAGTTGTTCAGGTATCCACCATAGCGCGCCTCAGAAAAGCGATGACTTGCGGCCAGCTATTGGCGCGGGCTGCGGCATTGCCTTCCACGCTGCCACCATATTCTCCAAGCCGCGGATAAAAGCGATGATCGCGCGCGATCGGCGGGCCGAACACGAAATGGCCGGCATCCTTGTAGGAAAGCACGGTGACAGGCGGACCGGAGCGGGCCTTGCTGCGCGCGGCGACCTGCCGCGACATCGGGCAGGCGGGCCACATGGTTTCCGCCTCGCCGCACACCAGCAGCACTTCGGCCCGGCCCCGTTCGATCGGGATCGCGGCGCGGTCCGCCTCGGTCTGACGCGCCGGGTCCTCGATCGTGCGATAGACGCTGATGATACCATCGGCCTGATCCCAGTCGCCAAACGGCATGGTCGGAACTTCCTTGCCGCCCGCTGTCCACGAGGAGCGATCGCTCTGCCCGCCGCTGGCCCAGTTGATCCCATTCCAAGCCACGCTGGTCGGCATCCCAGCGACCACGGCGGCCACATCGGAGCGGCGCGCGGCGACCAGGAGCGCGGCCTCCGCTCCTTTGGATGCGCCCATCACCGCGATCCGCGTTGCATCGACCCCGGGCTGGGTCTTGAGCCAATCGAGCCCCTTGTCGAACAATTCGAGCCGGATACCCTCAAGCGCATCGGTCTGGCCCGGCGCGCCGAAGTACGCGATCTGGAAGACCGCAAAGCCCTCTTGCTGCAGGGCCAGCGCCATCTGGCGCGCACCGCTGCCCAGACCCCCTTCCGATCCGCCGAGCAGCAGAACCGCCGGGTGCGGGCCGGGGCCGGCATCCGGGCCCTGCGCGGGAAAGTAGTTGCCGAAAAGCTCGCCCTGCGCGACTCGCTTGCCGGTCGCGCCGGGGGCAAGCACCTCGATCTCCGGCAGGCCGTAGCGATTCGGCGCCAGCCCCTTGAACAGCGCCGCCCCGCCCAGCAAGGTGGTAATCCCCGCCGTCACCATCGCTGCGTTCTTCCATCTCATCGGCAAACTCCCTTATTGCTTGAGGGAGTGCCGCATCTGCGGCGGCGGCGGCAGTGCGGGGTGTCAGCGCGCGGAGGTGACAAGCGTCATGGCGCGCGTCAAAGCCAGCCTTTTTCGCGCGCGACGCGGCCGGCTTCGATGCGGCTGGCGGCAAAAAGCTTTGCCGAGGCTTCGGATAGATAATTTCGCACCGTGCCGGGGGACAGATCAAGCTGGCGGGCGATTTCCTTGTTCGAGTGGCCTTCATCGGCCAACCGCAGCACATCGCGCTCGCGGTCTGTCAGGGGGTTGGCGGGCGCATCCCAGGCGAGTTCGGCTAGTTCCGGCGCGATCGCTCGCCCTCCTGCGGCTACCTTGCGGATTGCGGCGGCCAGCGCATCGGCGGGTGTGTCCTTGAGCAAATAGCCGCGCACGCCTGCATCCATCGCGCGCCGCAAATATCCTGCACGGCCAAAGGTGGTGACGATCAGCACGCGAGACGTCAGTCCCTCGCGCGCGATGGCTTCGGCGACGTCGAGGCCGGTCATCTGCGGCATCTCGATATCGGAGAGGAGGATATCGGGCTTATGCTCTCGCACTGCTTCGAGCGCGGCGGCACCATCGCCGACGCGGGCGATGATGTCGATATCGCCTTCCAGCGAGAGCAGCGTCGCCAGCGCGCCCAGCACCAGCGCCTGATCCTCGGCGATCACGAGGCGGATCATGCGAGCGCCCCTTGCGGCAGGCGCGCAGTGAGGCGGGTGCCGCACGGGTCGCCCTCGACCGCCAGTTCGCCGCCTGCTGCGGTGAGACGCGCGGTCAGGCCCGCCAGCCCGCCGCCGGGGCGCACCGCCTGCCCATCGCCATCATCGCTGACCTTCAGCTCCAGCCCGCCCGCCCGCTGGATCAGCGCGATCCGGCAGGTGCGCGCGCCCGAATGGCGGATCACGTTGGTCACCGCCTCGCGGAGCGCCATGGCGAGCACCGCGCTGGTGCCGGGATCGATGGCCTCGGCCTCGCCCTCGACCTCGCAGGCGATCCCGGCGGCGGCGAGGGCCACCTTGGACCCGGCGATCTCACGCATAAGGCTCGCGCCCGTCATCCCGCTGACAGCAGCGCGCACTTCGGCCAGCCCCTCGCGCGCGGCGGCGGCGATGTCGCGCATTTCGGCAGCCGCCTTGTCAGGCGCGCCGTCAGCCAGCCGGGCGGCGAGATCGGCCTTGAGCGCAATGAGGGTCAGCGTGCGGCCCAGCAGATCATGCAGATCGCGCCCGATCCGCTCACGCTCGGCCGCGGCGGCGAACTGGCGCACCTCGCCCTGTGCGGCGGCAAGCGCGCGGTTCTTGTCCTGCAAGGCGCCGCGCGAGATGTTGCCGATGCCGACCATGATCATCAGGAACACCCCCAGCACCCAGTAAGACGCCGGCTGCCCCGTCGCCAACGCCAGCCCCGCGCTGGCCGCCGCAAAGGCGCCAACCCCGAGGCCCGCCCGCCAGGCCGGGCGCAGTTCAGCGATCATCGCAGCCGCATAGACCGCGATCACCGTCCAGTTGCTGCCCGTGAAGGCCAGCGCGAAGGACAGCAGCAAGGCGGCCAAGGCAAAGCCGATCAGCTGCCAGCCCCCCGCCTTCAGCGACAGGAAATAGACCCCCAGAAACATCGCCAAGCCAATCCCGGCTGCGATCATCTGCACCGTGCTCGGCAGCTTGATGGCCCATGGGATGAAGAACAGCGGCAGGTAGGCAAGCCAGATGGCCGGATGGTCGATGGCTTCCCACCTGAGCACCCGGCCCCCAGCTTTTGCGTTTTGCTCGGCCTTGGCCATCTTACCTCGCCTGCGCCTTCTCGCCCGTCCAGGCGAACAGCGCAGCGGCCAGCGTGATCAGCACCAGCGGGCCGGCGTGGAGCCACAGGTTGGACGCTTCGCGCTGACCTGCCGCCATCAGCGCCATTTCGCCAAGGTGATAGGACGGCAGGGCCCAGGCGATGGCCTGCATCGCATCGGGCAGCACGGCAATCGGCATCCACAGGCCCCCCAGCACGGCCAGCGCCAGAAACACGATATTGGCCACCGCAATCGCGCCTTTCTGGCCAAGGCGGTAGCCGATGCCAAGCCCGATCAGCGCGAAGGGGATGATGGCGAGGGTGTGGACGCAAACGAGCATCGCCCACTGCGATGCGGTAAGGGCAACGCCCCCCGCCAGTCCCAGCCCATAAAGCAGCACGAAGGCGACCAAGCTGAAGGCGGCGGTCGCAGCCAGCTTGGCGGCGATCTGTGCGCCTGCGGGCATGGGCGAGAGGCGCTTCAGCTCAAGCTGCCCGCTTTCCCGTTCGGCAGCAATGTTCGCACCGAAGCCGAACAGCGCCGGGCCCATCACCGCAAACACCCCGAAGGTGGCCAGCGCGCGGGTCGCGCCTTCCGCGCTGCCCTGCCCCATCGCGAGCGCGAACAGGGCGTAGAAGGCGGGCGGCAGGGCGATGGTGGGGATGATGAATTGCGGCATCCGCGCCGACTTGACGATCTCGGCCCAACTTTCGCGGGCATAGACGGCGGGTGCGGGGGCGATCAGCGCGGGGGTCATCATGCGGCCTCCTTCAGAGCGGTTGTGCGGTTGGACTGGACAAGATTGGCGAGGGCATCTTCAAGGCTTGCCCCGGTGACTTCGAAATGGGCGAGGGCCGGGTCGATCGCGAAGGCGGCCTCCAGCGTCAGGCGCGGCGCGGTGGTCAGCAGCGAAAGGTCTGCGCCGACTGTCTCGGCTTTGACCACTCCGGGCAGCGCGCGGAAGCGGTCTGCCGCCAGCCGCGTGCGCAGCCGGATCGCGGTTGCCGCCACCCTCGCCTTGATCGCGGCCGGAGCGCCATCGGCGATGATGCGGCCATCGGCGATCACCACGATACGGTCAGCGAGCGCGTCGGCCTCGTCCATATGGTGCGTGGCGAGCAGGACGGCGGTGCCCACATCAGCCTTGGCGCGGACAACGTCCCACATCGCCCGGCGGGATTCGGGGTCGAAGCCGGTGGTCGGTTCGTCCAGCACCAGCAGATCCGGCGACCCGGCAATCGCCATGGCGAACTGTACTTTGCGCGCCTCGCCGCCCGACAGCCGATCGCAGCGGCGGCCCGACAGTGCGGTGAGGCCCGCCTGTTCGAGCACCGCGGCGGTCGGCAGGCGGCGGGCGAAATAGCCCGCGTGCAGATTGACCGCTTCGGCCACGGTCAGGGTGTCGGGCAGGCCACCCGCCTGCAGCATGATCCCAATGCGCGCCCGGGCCAACGGGTCAGAGGGATCGCGGCCGAAGAGGTTGACCGTGCCTGCATCGGCTCGCAAGCGACCGGTCAGCAGCCCCGCAACGGTGGATTTGCCCGCACCATTGGGTCCAAGCAGCGCAGTGACCGATCCGGCCTCAAGCGCGAAGTCGAAACCATCAAGCACCCTGTGCGCGCCATATGCCTTGGTCGCGGCTTCAAGCGAAGCGATGGTCGATGAGGGGTTGGGCAGCATGATCGTTCTCCTGACTGTGGAGCCCGATCTAGCCCGCCACCACATGGCGCAGCAGTGCCCGACGTCAGCGCAACGACATGACGTATGTCACCCCCGGCGCTGCAACTTTCCTGTTCATCGAGGCGACCTCTTCGAGGTCGGAAGCGGTCGGTCGATGCGGTCTGCCCGCTCCTAAAGCTGCTAGTCCGGTTCCGGCCCAATTTCGGCCGGTTCAGGGGCCCCGACGCTATGATGGCAGCTACTGGGCCGTCAGCCGATAGACCGCTTTTGGCAGTCAGCCCCGGAAGGCAGACAATCGCTATGGGGCGCGTGGACGACAGATTTGCGGCCGATTACTGACGGCGCGTGTTGGACTGGTGCCTATTGTTTCGACGCCGTTCGCATGTCGACCGGTTTCGTTCGATGCAGCTACTTTGGCCTGTCGCCGCATGTGGAGATCACGTCCGCATCCGTCCCGAGCGCCACACGCGACAGGCTGAACGTCAGCGCGCCAGCGGTTGCTATCCGAAACGGGGCGTCGATCCGGCTCATGTCCGCGCCGGCCCGGGCGAAGCATTTGAGGGGGATGCCGATCCGCTGCCAGCCCTTGGGCGAGGGCTGCGACAGTTCTGGCAACGGCACCGCTGCGCCGCACCCGGTTCCGCAGCCGACCAGCGCCCGCACGGGTGCTGAGGACGGCTGCTCAACGCGAATCGTCAGGACCAGCATCACGTCGCCATTCGTTTCACGCGACAGATCGACAGGCATCTGGGTGGTCAGCTCGACGATTTGCGCGGCACCGCCCGCCATCGCGACGCGACGGGCATCCTCCTGGCGTAGATGATCGACTGCAGTCACCTGCACGCGACTACCCGGCGCGACGGTCGGCACCTGGGTGACGCGGGTGCTGTTGCCCGTCGCGTCGCTGATCTGGAACGACCAGGACGGCGACGGTCGGCCAGCGTCGAAGAAGACGCCGACGGCGCCGGTCTCGGCCACGCCGGAGGCCTCGGGCAGCGGCCGCCACGTCGCTGCCGGCGCTGGGCCGAAGCCGCGCCGAAACAGGACGGGTCCGTCGGCCTGTGCGGTAAGCGGCCAGTCCGCCGGAAGCCGACCGGTAAAGGGTGTGCGCCCGAACAGGCCATCGGCGACGCCCGCGCCTTCGGAACCGGGGAGCCACGCGACGACCAGCGCGTCCGCCAGGTTGAGTTCGGGATTGATGAACAGCGGTCGTCCGGTGAGCATCACCGCGACGATTGGAACGCCCGCTGACTTCAGCCGGCGCATCACCTCGACATGGCCGCGCAGCTCGGGCCGAAGCTGCAGTGCCTTCAGGTCGCCCTGGAACTCGGCATAAGGCGTCTCGCCGAACACGACGACCGCCACATCGGGCTTGGGGCCCTGCCAGCGGCCATTCGGGGCAAGCGTCGCTGTGCCGCCACCCAGCCGGGCGGCATCCGCGATCGCCGACCAGATCGATGTCGCGCCGGGAAAGTGGGCGTTGGTCAGCCCGGTGCCCTGCCACGACAGCGTCCAGCCGCCGGACTGGCGAGCGATATCGTCCGCAGCCTCGCCAACCACCAGGATGCGGCCACCGGGACGAAGCGGCAGCACGTCGTCCCGGCGTTTGAGCAGGACAAGCGATTTGGCGACGGCCTCGCGCGCCAGGGCGCGGTGATCGGGAGCGCCCAGCAGCTCGAAGCGCCCGGAGAACGCCCGTTCGGATGGCTTGGGCGCGTCAAGCAGCCCGATCCAGGCCTTGACCCGCAGGACGCGGCGCACCGCTTCGTCCAGCTGCGCGATCGGCACGGTGCCGTCTTTCGCCTGGGCAAGCAGCGAGTCGTACAGCGCGCGCCAGGTATCGGGCGCCATGTACATGTCGACCCCGGCGTTGATCGCGCGTGGGCAGCTTGCATTGGTGCAGCCGGCGATCTGACCGTGCGCATTCCAGTCGGTCACGACGAAGCCGTCGAAATTCATGCGCTTCTTCAGCACGTCGGTCACAAGCCCCTTGTGGCCGGCGATCTTGGTACCCTGCCAGCTGGAGAAGCTCGTCATGATCGTGCCGACGCCGGCGGAGATCGCCTGCTGATACGGCGCACCGTGGACGCGGCGCAGATCGTCTTCGGAAATCGCCGCGTCGCCCTGGTCGCGGCCCTCGGTGGTGCCGCCATCGGCGATGAAATGCTTGGTGCTGGCCAGGACGTGCGGCCCGTCGAGCAGCGGGGTGTCGCCCGGTTCGCCCTGAAGCCCCCGGACCATCCGGTCGGCATAGAGGCTGACCAGCGCGGGGTCGGACGAATAGCCCTCATAGGCGCGGCCCCAGCGGTAATCCTGTGGCACGGTCAGTGTTGGTGCGAAGGTCCATTCCTGTCCGGTGGTGCGGATCTCGATCGCGGTGGCGCGACCGATCCGCTCGATCAGATCGGGATCATTCGCGGCGCCAAGCCCGATATTGTGCGGGAACAGCGTGGCACCAACGATGTTGCTGTGTCCGTGAACCGCATCGGTACCCCACAGCACGGGAACGCCCGTCCGCCCGCCCGTCCGATCGACCGATGCCGTCCACATCTCGTCGGCGAGTTCGAGCCACTTCGCCGGCGGTGCCAGATCGTCGCCGCCGGGCCCGCTGTTGCCCCCGTTCAGGATCGAGCCGAGATGATAGCGCCGCACCTCTTCGGGCGTGACGCTGGCGATGTCGGCCTGAATGACCTGCCCGACCTTCTCCTCCAGCGTCATGCGATCGATCAGGTCGGCGATCCGTTGCTCCACGGCAGGGTCGCGCGGACGGGGCCAAGTCGGCGCCGGCCATTTTTCGGGCTGCACGGCTGGCTCCTGCTGCGCGGCGACCGGTACGGCCGGCAAACTCGCCAGAACAGCCAGCCCCATCGCGCAAAATGACAGTGCCGATCGGCGCATTCCATTCTCCCAGCTTTTTCTGCTCTAAGCTTGCGGGCTGTAATGACAGCGTTGACAATGCGATGTCAACGTAGGACAAAAGGCGCGTTGATTTGGCGTGGACCCCGGCAGCGCACGACCGGGGCTGGCTTGGGAGGAGGATATATGAGGGGCTTTTCATTCAAAGCGCGGCTGAACATCGTATCGGCTACATGGATCCTCGCGGTCGCGTGCAGCGTGCCCGCACATGCGCAGGATACGAATGCGGCGGTGCCGCAGGATACGGCACCAGCGCAGGAAGAGCCCGCGTCGCAGGACGATGCCGCGACGCAGGACATCATCGTCACCGGATTCCGCGAGTCGCTTGCAAGTGCGCTGAACGCCAAGCGCAACTCCAACCTGATCATCGAATCGGTCACGGCGGAGGACATCGGCAAGTTTCCCGACCAGAATATTACCGAGTCGCTCCAGCGGCTGCCCGGCATCCAGATCGACCGGGAAAACGGACAGGGCACCCGGGTACGGATTCGCGGCCTGGACCAGAACGTCACCGTGTTGAACGGCGAATTGTTCGTCACCGGCCTCGAAGCCTTCAAGGTCGGCGAGGGTAACTTTACCCGGAACGACAGCCTCGAAGGCGTGCCGTCCGAGCTGATCGGCGGGGTGGACGTCTATAAATCGCCCAACGCGTCGCTGCTTGAGGGCGGCCTCGGCGGCATCATCGACCTCAAAACTCGCGGCGCGCTCGACCTGAAGCCGGGCCTGACGCTGGGCGGCAACGCGCGCGTCAACAAGGGCAGCGAGATCAGCGGCTGGAAGCCCACCGGCGCATTGGTGGTGGGCTACAACTTTGACGATCGTTTCGGCATCATCGCGTCGCTGAGCTATGACCGGGTCAACCAGCACAATAATGTGCTCGGCGGCGAAAATCGCGGCAACTGGGCGTTCGCCAACCGAGTCGATTCGGCCACCGTGCCGAACTATTACGCCCCCGAATATCGCTATGTCACCGACCGCGACATTCGCCGGGAGCGGTGGGGCGGATCGCTGGGCGTCACCTGGCGGCCGACCGACGAGCTGGAACTCGCCGGCCAGTTCTTTCACTCGGACTACAAGGTCGACACGCGAGAAGCGTCGCTCAAATTCCCGTTCGCGCAGGGCGAGGCGCGCGGCCTCCAGGGCGGGTTCTCGATCGACGACGACGGCGTCCTCCAACAGGGCACGATGCGCGCCCAGTCGGCCGAAGCGATCTCGTTCGTCGATGTCTCGAACACCACGTCGGACAATGCACAGTTCACCGTCAAGTTCGACAACAAGCGCAATTTCCGGCTGAACGTCGCCGCGACTTACTCACAGGGTGACCTGACACGCAACGTCGCGAACAATGACGTGCGCTACACCGCCTATGCCGTGCCGACCGCGAACCCATCCAGCCCGACCGGCTTTTCACACCAGCCCGCAAACCCCGCAGCGCCCGCCACCTTCGATTTCACCTATGACAACCGCGATGGGAAGTTTCCATCGTTCGGGATCGCACCGGGCAGTCCGCAGGACCTGTTCACCAACCCCGCCTATGGGTACTTCAAGTCGCACTGGGCCTTTGGCGATCGGTCGGAGATCGACGGGCAGTCATTCCGTGCCGACATGGCCTGGGACATCGATGACAGCGACACCAATGCCATCACCGTCAGCGCCGGTTTCCGGTATGGGCGGCGCAATATCGATTTCACCTCGGGTCGCTATCTCGCCGACATCAGCGGCATGGGTGAGCCCGACGGTTCGCAGCTCGGGTACAACTGGACGCCCTATACCTACTTCCTCGACGGTGCGATCGGCTTCAAGGCTTGCGAAATCCCGGTTGCGCAGCAGAACCCGCAGCAGCGCGGGTGCGACAACCGGTTCGGCAACTCGCCGCCAGTCATGACGCCGTTCCAGACGTTCACCGACGCACCCGACCGGGTGGAGCTCATCAAGAATTTCGCCGGCGGCGGCGTGGTCCAGGGCGATCAGGTGCTCGTCCAGAACCGCGCCCAGATGACGGACGCGCTCGCCTGGATCCAGGGGCTTTTCCCTGACAAGCCGTTCGCGTTCTTTGAGGATCCGATCCAGAGCTTCTTCGTGCGTGAGGAAACGCGGTCCGGCTATGTAATGGCTGATATCGGCAGCGAGGACGATCCCTACCATGTCAATGTCGGCGTCCGCATCGTCGACACCAAGCTCAGGGTTGATCAGAACCAGGGCGTCGCCGACCCGGTCTATTTCGGGACGGATAGCTGGAACGGCGTGGTCCGCGATTTCGAGACAACCACCTTCGACCGCAGCTACACCGATTTCCTCCCGAGCCTGAACGTCGTGGCGAGTATCGACGACCGGCAGAAGGTGCGCTTCTCGGCGGCCCGGGTCGTCGCGCGCCAGGACCTGTTCAGCCTTGGCCGCGGCTTCGCGACCGACTTCACGCGCGATCCGCAGACCAATCTGTTCACCTTCACCAGCGGCAGCCGCGGCAATCCTGAGCTGGAGCCATATCGGGCCTATCAGTTCGACGCCGCCTATGAGTATTATTTCGGCCGCCAGGGCCTGTTGTCCGTTGCCGGGTTCTGGAAGGAAGTCGATTCCTTCATTGTCACTCAGACGGTCCCCACATTCGTCAGCGATCAGGCTGGCGGCCGACTGGGCCCGGTTGCGCAACCGGTGAACGGCACGGGCGGACAGGTGCGCGGGTTCGAGGTCGCGGCCCAATATGCCTTCCCGTTCGGGATCGGCTTCACCGCCAACTACACCTTCTCAGACACCTCGACCGACGGGTTCAACGACTTTGATGAAGGGTTGCCCCTGCCTGGCGTGTCGCGCCACTCCGCCAACGGCCAGATTTATTACGAGAATTACGGCTTTGCGGCGCGCGCGTCCTATTCCTGGCGATCCGAAGCCTATTTGGGCAATTTCGGCTTCTCCGACGGCGGAACGACGCGGACGCTAGGAATCTATCAGCGCCCTTACGGTCAGCTCGACGGGCAAATCAGCTATCAGGTGACCCCGATGTTCAATGTGTTCATGGAAGGCATCAACCTCACCAAGTCTGATCAGTCCGCGTTTCTCCAGTTCCGGGAATTGCCGCTTCGCTTCGAATCCGGCTCCAGGCGCATCTACGCAGGTGTACGCTTCAACTTCTGACCGTCCGCGCGGACGGCGAGTCGCACGCCAGCGGCTCGCCCGATGCGTGGCGAAGATAGCGGAAGGGCTGGGACATGAGGGACGGGCAGGCGCTGCGATCGGTCGTCATCCTGGGGGGCGGGACCGCTGGCTGGTCCGCCGCCGCATTGCTCGCCAAGCGCCTGGAAGGCAGCGGGACGACGATCACCCTCGTCGAATCGTCGAGCATCCCGACGGTCGGCGTCGGGGAGGCGACCATCCCGCCGATCTTCGAGTTCCTTCGCTTCTGCGGCATCGACGAGGTGGAGTTCATCCGCCGCACCGGCGCGACGATGAAGCTGGGCATCCGCTTCTGCGACTGGGTTGAGCTGGGTCACGCCTATTGGCATCCGTTCGGCACCTTCGGGCTGACGGTCAACGAGCGGCCGTTCCACCATTTGTGGTGGCGCAACGTCGCCGATGGCGGCACGGAGGAACTGGCTGATGTTTGTCCCGCCATCGCACTGGCGGAAGCGGGCAAGTTCGCGTTCCCGCCGCCGGATGGCGCTTTCCCGGGCGGCGGGCTCGCCTATGCGCTGCATTTCGACGCGGGACTGGTGGCGGCCTATCTGCGTGAAGTGGCGGAGCGTGGCGGCGTCGTGCGGCTTGACCGGCGCGTGATGGGCGGCGAGCGCGACGGCGCCCGCCACGGCGGCGAGGGGATCGCGGCGCTAGTGCTGGAGGGCGGCGAGCGGCTGGAAGCCGACCTCTTCATCGACTGCTCGGGCTTTCGCGGCATGTTGATCGAAGAAACGCTGGCGGCGGGCTATCATGACTGGCGTCACTGGCTGCCGTGCGATCGCGCCGTCGCCGCACCCAGCCGCCACCGCGTCGGGCGCCCGCCTTATACCACGGCCACTGCGTGCACGGCCGGGTGGCAGTGGCGCATTCCGCTGCAACACCGCGTCGGCAACGGCTATGTCTATGCAAGCGAGCACCTGTCCGACGAGGATGCTGCAGCGGCCCTGCTTGCCCGGATCGAGGGACCGGCCGAGGCTGATCCGCGTTTCCTGCGGTTCGTCGCAGGTCACCGGCGGCGCGCGTGGGTGGGTAACTGCGTTGCCATCGGGCTGTCCGCCGGGTTTCTTGAGCCGCTCGAGTCCACCAGCATCCACCTGATCCATACCGGCCTGTACCGCCTGCTGGATTACTGGCCCGACCGGACGATGGCACCACCGCTCGCCCGCGCCTATAACCGTGAGGTCGACGTGGAATATGCGCATATCCGCGACTTTCTGCTGCTGCATTACGTGCTCAATCGGCGGTTCGGCGAACCGTTCTGGGACCGGATGCGCACGCTGACCCTGCCGGACAGCCTTGCCGAAAAAACCGATCTGTTCACGGCGAGCGGCCGGATCGTGTCGCGTCGTCGCGAGCTGTTCGCCGACATCAGCTGGTGGTTCGTCGCGGTCGGCATGGGATTGCGGCCGGACGCGCACGATCCTTTTGTCGACATCCCCGACAACGCCGAGATCCGCGCATTGATGCGCCAGCTCGGCGCGGCGATGCGAACCTATGCAAACGCAGCGCCGACACATGACGCGCTGCTCGATCGCCTGCTCAACCCGGCGGAGACGCGCCGGCCCAATTTCGTCCAGCGCCAGGCAATGGGCGCGCGTTAAGCCTGCCCGTTCGCTGGCGGTGGCGGCCCCACGGAATCGCGGACGAGCAGCTCGAAGCGGTGCGCGGTCAAAGTCTGGGACGGTTCACCGCTCAACTGCCGGATGAGCACGTCGACTGCGCTGACCGCCATGTCATAGACCGGCTGGCGGATCGTGGTGAGCCGCGGCCAGGCAACGCGCGATACCTCCGAATCGTCGAAGCCGACAATGGACAGCTGTTCGGGCAGCGCCAGGCCGAGTTCGCGCGCCGCCATCAGCGCGCCGACTGCCATCTCGTCATTCTGCACCAGGATCGCGGTTGGCCGGTCGGCGCGGGCGAGCAAGCGTTGCGCCGCCTCATATCCGGATTCGAAGGTGTAGAAGCCCTGTTCGACCCAGTCGGTCCGAAGCTCGATCCCCGCCCCCGCCATTGCCTGCGTATAGCCCAGCGTGCGTGCCATGCTGGACGGGTGGGCGGGATTGCCCTTGATGATGCCGATCCGCCGATGGCCGTGCCCGATCACATGCTCGGCGATGGTCCGCGCCGCCTCGACATCGTCCAGCACGATGCTCGGCCCCCGCTCCAGCATTGTGGTGGACGCGATGCGGGCATAGGGCAGCTGGACTGCATCCAGCGCGTCCAGGACGGTCGGGTGGTCGGAAGCGGGCGGCGCCAGGATCACGCCGTCGAGTGCAGCTGCGCGCAGCAGGGGAACGACTTCGTCCGCATGCTCGCGCACCGACCGAATCGGCAGAGACACCAGATGATACCGCTCATCCTTCAGCCGATCGAGCGCACCCAGTTGAAGCTCGACCGAATAGCTCGGACTGGGATTTTCATAGACCAGGCCGAGCAGATACGACCGACGGCGCACCAGCGCCTGCGCAAGGGCATTGGGATGGTAGTTCAGGCTTCGCGCCGCTTCGCGCACGCGGTCGCGCAAGTCGGGGCTGACGTTGGGTTCGCCATTGAGGACGCGGGACACGGACTTCGCCGATACCCCCACGGCGCGCGCTACGTCGACGATCGTTGTCCTTCGTTGTCGGTCAGCCATGTTTAAGGTCATTCAACGCTGCGGCTTGATCGTCAACGGAGAACCGCAACTCTGCTGGCGGCTCTGTCAGACGAATGAGGCAGGGCCTGGGGCGCGGTGATAGCCCGGAAGGATGAGCCGCAAATCTCGAGCCCTGCCGCCTAGCCCGCAATCACCACCGACGGCCTGCGCTCCTACGGGGCAGCGATGGACGAGCTCGGTAATCGATAAGCAGCACATTGGCCGTCACGCGAATAATCGCGTGGAGGAGCGCCGCTCAGCCGCCCTGGCTGAGTGGCAGATCATCGCAAGCTAAGCCGCCGCGCCCAAAGCCACAGCTCCTTCCGGTGGAAACGAGTGCGCATTAGACTGTCAGCACCTTCGCCTATTGTGCGGCAACCCAATCTAGCATCGCCGGATAGAGGTCTTCGATTGTCTGGCCGGGCTTGCGCGCCGCGTACAGTCGCAGAAGCTCGGCATCGAATGCCGCGAAGCGGAGGAAACCGCGACCATTCTGCATGTTGTCGACGACAGCGGCGTGCGAGATGGCGAAATCCTGGTCTGTCATCAGATCGCGGTAGTAGAGACTGACCAGCGCCCAGTTCATGTATTCATCGAACAGCGCCTCAGCCCCCGGATAATTGCCCGGAGCCTTGGTATCGTCAGCCCAGGCGGGCCGATCGGTGAGAGCCTTGGCGATCTGCTCCCGATATTTCTCGGCCACCGGATTGATGAAGCCGTGGTTCATTTCGGTGAACAGGATCGCCGAACGCTCGATCGCGGCGCCCTGGGGCGTAAGGCCACGATTGGCACCGTAGGGATAGTTCACATGCGGCTGCAGCTCGCGATAGCCATTCGCCTCCAGCGTGGTGAGCGACTGGTTATAGGCGACCAGCGGCGAGAACACGATCTTCACCCCGTCATAGGGCTTCACCGAGGGAAAGCGCTCGCGCAGCCAGCTGCTGATCCGCGCGACCTGCGCCTCATCATCGAAGAACCGGATCTGCTTTTTGTAGAGATCCTGATGCTCGCGATAGAAGGTGCGGAAGCTGCTGACATTCGCGAAGTCCTGAAGGTCTTCGAGATAGGGCAGCACCGCGTTGTCGAGCGATCCGGCAAAGCCGGTGCGGTCATACACCGGACTGCGCACGATGCGCCCCTCGGCGTCGAAGACGAAGGCATAGCCGTTCATCTTGAAGGAGAAATAGTCCATCCGGTCCTGACGCAGCATGGCGTCCACCCGCTTGATGAGCGGATGATCGACGAAAGGGGCGAAATGAGTCTGGACCGCCGCGTAATAGGGGCTGTCGTGATAGACCATGTCGCGATCTCCCTGCCCAAAGGGCGAGATTGCGATGGCGATGTTCACCAGTTCATAGACTTCTGGCACTTCGACGACGGTCTTTCCGCGATACGCCGCCTGGTAGGCGGCATCGAATACGGCCGGCGGCGTGTTGCGCTGAGCGCGGATGACGGTAGCGATCCGTGCGCCCTTGAACGCAATCTCGAGCGGTCGGGACTGGTTGGGGATGAAATCGGCACAGGCGCGCTGTGTTTCGTTGAGGAAACAAATGGTCGAAGGCTCCGCCTTCTCGACCGGCAGCGCGATATCGCGCGGATAACTGTTCGGATCGAGCTGCCAGTTGCCGAGCAGATTGCCGTCGATCTCGATACCGACCTCGGCGGTTGTTGCCTCGAGACGCATAACCTGGGGTTCCTGCGCCATGGCCAGCGAGGGAAGCATCGCTGCAAGCAGCATGGCGCGGCGCAAGGGGGCAGTGATTGGCATCGGAAACCTCGTCTGTAAGGCGCTGCCAGCCGGCGGTGCGGGACGCCCTGCGCGCGCCGACTGGCAGTAACTAGCGATATTTGAAGATCAATGACAGGATCGCGTCACGCATCCTTGATGGTGAAGCGCGTCTCGACATTGCCCGAGGTGGCGTTGGTGTAAGCGCAGATTCGCTTGGCTTCGGCGATCACCGCGTCGCGATCCGTGCCGGAAAGGCCTGGAACACTGACATCAAAGTCGGCGCGCAGGCCATAGCGGCCATCCTCGCGCGCGAACAGCGTGACGGCGGTGTCGATGCTGACCTCGCCGGCATCGAGCTTCATCTGCCCGGCGGCGAAGCGGATGGCGCTGGCGAAGCAGGCCGAAAAGCCCGCGGCAAAAAGCTGTTCGGGATTGGTGCCCGCGCCATTGCCGCCCAGTTCCTTGGGGAACGCCAGCTTGACGTCGAGATTGCCGTCGGCGGAGCGTGCCGTGCCGTCGCGGCCGTGGGTGATGCTGACTTGGGCGACGTAGAGATCTTTCATGGGGGTTCTCCTTGGGGGCGCTCCCTCGGGGACAGTCGGCACGTGCGGGAGCGGACGCGCACCGAAATGGAAAAAGGGCGAGCGGACCTCAGGCTGGCGGTCGTTTGCCGCCCGGAGCGCGGCCTGCGGCCTGATAGGAGACCATCCAGCCGGGGTATTCGCCCGGCAGCTGCGATGCCTGATCGAGCGCCGCGATATCTTCTGCGGTCAAAGCGCGCGCGAGTTCGACCGCGCCCAGATTGTCACCCAGCTGTGGGAGCTGCTTGGCACCGATGATGACGCTGGTGACGGCAGGGCGCGTGAGCAACCACGCGAGCGCAGCCTGCGCGATGCTGGCTCCGTGCGCCGCCGCGATCGGGCGGGCGGCAGCGATCACCGCGGCAGCGCGGGTGCGATCGACCGGCGGAAAGTCGAAAGCAGTGCGCCGCGCATCCGCCGGGCCTGTTTCGGGCGCGAGCGGATCGAACTTGCCCGACAGCAGCCCGCCCGCGAGCGGACTCCATACCAGGATGCCGAGCCCGGCAGCCTCGGCCTGTGGCAGCACCTCGCGCTCGGCATCGCGGCCGGCCAGCGAATAATAGACCTGATTGGCGGCAAGCGCCGGTGCATGGGTGCGCGCGGCAATGCCGATCAGGCGCTCGGCCTGCCAGCCGGGATGATTGCACAGGCCGATATGGCGCACCTTGCCCGACCGGACCAGCGCCGCCAGCCCGTCGACAATTTCCTCGGGCGGGGTGACCGGATCGACCCCGTGCAGCTGGAACAGATCGATGTGATCGACCTGCAACCGCCTGAGGCTCTGATCCACGCTCCACATCAGGTGGCGGCGGGTGGAGCCCCCGGCATTGGGGCCGGGGCCGACACGCTCATAGGCCTTGGTCGCAAGGATCAGCTCGTCGCGCGGCAGGCCAAGCTGACGGATCGCCTGGCCCAGAATTTCCTCCGAGCGGCCATGGGCATAGACATCGGCGGTATCGATCAGATTGATCCCCGCATCGAACGCATCGCGCAAAATGGGCATGGCGGCCGCGACATTGAGCTCCCCGATGGAGCGCCAGAAATCCCCGCCACCGAAGGTCATCGTCCCAAGCGCAAGCTCGGAGACATAAAGGCCGGTGCGACCAAGCAAACGGTAACGCATGTTCGTCATCCTCAGCGTTGATGCGGTTCAGCATCAGATCAGCCGGTGGCCGCCATCGACATGGACGATCTCGCCGGTGACCGAGCGGTTGTTCATCAGGAACAGCACCGCATCGGCGACGTCGGCCGCAGCGGCGATATGGCCCACCGGCAGCCTGGCGGCGACATCGGCAAAGGCGGCGTGGCGATCCTCGCCCAACAGGCCTTCCCACATCGGCGTGTCGGTCCAGCCGGGGGCGACCGCATTTACCCGCACAGGGGCTAGATCAAGGGCCAATGCGCGGGCGCTCTGCTCGGCAGCGGCTGTGCCGACATTGGTGATCCACGCGCCCTTGGCCGGACGGTCGGTAGACACGCCGCCCGTCAGGGTGATCGAGCCACCAGCCGGAATCTTGCCCTCGGTCGCCGCGACGAGATGCGCGATGCCAAAGATGCGCGGCTCGATCGCGGCTCGATAGGCGGCGACGTCACCGCTTGCAGGGCCGCCGACAAAGGTGCCGGCCGAATGATAGACGTGATCGACCGTGTCGAAGCGCGCGAACAGGGCGCGGACCGAGGCGGCGTCCGCGGCGTCGACAACGGCGGTTTCGAGTCCGGGTATGGCTGCGGCGGCGGCCGCAAGCGCCGCTTCCCCGCGGGCCGCAATGGTGACGCGCGCACCGCGCGCCAGTGCCTGACGGGCGACTTCCAGCCCGATGCCCTTGCTGCCGCCGATCACGACGACGTTCTGTCCGTGCATGATGATTTCCTTCGCAAGCGAGGCGGCCCATCGCCGCCTCGCCCATCTAGATATTCAGGATCGATCGATCAATATATAAAATGAACGATCGATCATTTTTCGAATGCGAAGGGCTCCAGCGCTGCCTTTGCAACATGCTTGATGGTGGACGCATCCGCCCCGGCGCGCCCCAGGGTCATGATGCTCACGACCGCGCCGACCAGAGCATCAGCGCGCAGATCGAGGTCGGTTTCCGGCGGCAGATCATCCGCCGTCGCGGCGATCATCAGATTACGGACGAAAAAGTCGCGGATCTCGCGCATCCGCCCTTGAGCTAGCGCCTGTGTGGCTGCGGAATGGACCTCGCGTTCGGCCACGGTGTTGATGATCAGGCAGCCCGCGCGGTCGGAATCGTCCGAGGCGAGCTTGGCTTGGAGCGTGATCCAGGCGCGAATCGCCGCCAGACCCTCGGTGTCCGTCGGAAGGGTGGTCCGGAAGAAGCTCGCGTAATGTTCGAACACCTGCTGGAACAGGCCTTCCTTGTCACGAAACGCGGCGTAAATGCTGCCCGGCTTGAGGCCCGTGGCGGCGTAGATGTCGGACATCGAGGTTGCCGCATATCCCTTGCGCCAGAAAACGCGCATCGCCTGATCGAGCGCAGCGGTGAGATCAAATTCGCGGGTTCTTGCCATCTAAAGACTATGTTTATGTTTCGATCAAGAATCAAGGCCTGGCGCTCGGGCAGATCGGCCTCAAGCTGCTCGTGCGGCGCGACCTACGAGAGCTGAATGCGTCTAGACGGTCGAGACAATCGCATTGCCTAGGAGGCTCAACAGCACGCCAGTTCAAGAGCGGCGCGCTTCAAAAACAAGGATGCCCGCCGTACGCAGACAGCTTTTCACGACCCTGGAGTCATCGAAAAATCATCCGAAGCTTTCTGGCGATCCCTCTCGATAATCAAGAATTGTCGGCTCTCGGCACAACCCGCCGTCGTCGAAGTTGCTATTGGACGGCCAGAATGTCCCAAACCCCGTCCCCTTGGTGAAAGGCAATTATATCCGCTTCCAGGCAGTGAGCGGGCGAGCCGCAATGACCGAGATGAGGGCGCATTGCCGCCTCTCAGCCTTGGATCGACACAAACGGCGGCTCTTGACTGTGGACCGGCGTGCAAAAGGGACCCCGTTAGCGGGGTGATCGGCGTCTAAAAG
>NZ_LSKG01000097.1:0-9327 GCF_001557005.1 Sphingomonas sp. CCH15-F11
GCGTCAGATGTGTATAAGAGACAGCTCCCAACCCTCTCCCCGTGGGGGAGAGGGCTTCTTGCTTGAGAATCCATGCCGCAACTCGATGCCATCCTTGCTGCCCGCGCCCCGCTGACGCTTGCCGGCGTGCCGACGGGGTTTCAGCCCGCGCTGCTTGCCGACCTGGCGCGCGCGGCGCGCGGCGGCGCGGTGTTCATCGCGCCCGACGAAGCGTCGATGCGCAGCATCGAGACGACCGCGCCCTATTTCGCGCCCGAGCTGGACGTGCTGTGCTTTCCGGCCTGGGATTGCCTGCCCTATGACCGCGCGTCGCCGACATTGCGGGTCATGGCGGAGCGGCTGGCGACGCTCCACCGCCTGCAGCAAAAGCCCGATCGCCCGCGCCTGGTCCTGACCACGGTCAACGCGGCGATCCAGCGCACGCTGACCCCGTTCCGCATCCGTCAGCTGGTCGCGCGCCTCGCACCCGGCGAGCGCATCTCGCTCGACCGGTTGTCGCAGCTGCTCCAGGCCAATGGCTATCACCGCGTCGATACCGTCCATGACGCCGGCGAGTTCGCGGTGCGCGGCGGGCTGGTCGATCTGTTTCCCTCGGGTTCCGAACAAGGGCTGCGGCTCGACTTCTTCGGCGACGAGATCGAGAGCGTGCGCACCTTCGACCCCGCCGACCAGCGCACGACCGGGCGCGTCGACGGCTTCACCCTGCTGCCCGCGTCGGAAGCCCTGCTCGACGAAGACAGCGTCAAGCGCTTCCGTGCCGGCTATCGGGAACGCTTCGGCGCGACCGCGACCGGCGACCCTCTGTATCAGGCGATCAGCGACGGGCGAAGACTGGCCGGCATGGAGCATTGGCTGCCGCTGTTCGAGGAGCGGCTGGAGACGCTGTTCGACCATCTGCCCGCCGATGCGGTGATCCTGCGCGATGGTGCGGGCCAGGCGGCGGCCGAGCAGCGGTTCGAGGCGATCGCCGACTATCAGGCCAACCGCGTGCGCGCCCAGTCGTCCGACCCCGGCAGTTATCGCCCGCTCGGCACCGACCAGCTCTACCTGCTTGCCGACGAATGGCAACGCCGCCTGAGCGATGCGCCCGCGCACCTCACTACCAGCTTTCACGAGCCGGAAAGCAAGACGGTGCTCGATTTCCAGGTCGATGGCCCGCGCGACTTCGCGCCCGAGCGGACCGGCGGCCAGAATGTCTATGACGCGGTGGTCGAGCACGTCGCGGCGCTGCGCAAAGCCGGCAAGCGGCCGATCCTCGCCAGCTATTCCATCGGCGCGCGCGAGCGGTTGTCCGGGCTGCTCGCCGATCATGGGCTGAAGACCACCCGGCTGGTCGATGGCTGGCAGGAAGCACTAGGCGCAGCGGCCAGCGTCGTCCCGCTCATCGTCCTGCCGCTCGACCATGGCTTCACCACCCCCGACGTCGCGCTGCTGACCGAGCAGGACATGCTCGGCGACCGGCTGGTGCGGCGGCGCAAGCGCAAGAAGTCGACCGACGCATTCCTGAACGAGCTGGCGACGCTGTCGCCCGGCGATCTGGTCGTCCACGCCGATCACGGCATCGGCCGCTATGAGGGGCTGACCCAGATCCCGGTGCAGCAGGCGCCGCACGACTGCGTCGCACTCAGCTATGCCGGCGGCGACAAGCTTTACGTGCCCGTCGAAAATCTCGAAGTCCTCTCCCGCTACGGCGCGAACGAGGAAGGCGCATCGCTCGACCGGCTGGGCGGCGAGGCGTGGCAGCGGCGCAAGAGCCGGATGAAGGAGCGCATCCGCGAGATTGCGGGCGAGCTGATCGCCACGGCGGCTGCCCGTGCGCTGCGCCCCGGCGACATCGCCGAGCCCGATTCCAGCGGCTATCCCGCCTTCCTCGACCGTTTTCCCTATGAAGAAACCGAAGATCAGGACCGCGCGATCGCCGACGTGCTCGACGATCTGGGCGCGGGCAAGCCGATGGACCGGCTGGTCGTCGGCGATGTCGGCTTCGGCAAGACCGAGGTTGCGTTGCGCGCTGCGTTCGTCGCCGCGATGGCGGGGATGCAGGTCGCAATCATCTGCCCGACCACGCTGCTCGCCCGCCAGCATTTCCAGAACTTCAAGGCGCGGTTCGAGGGCTTTCCGATCGAGGTCGGGCGCCTCTCTCGCCTCGTCACCGCGGCCGAGGCCAAGGCAACCAAGGAGGGGCTGGCGGCGGGAACGATCGACGTCGTCATCGGCACCCATGCGCTGCTCGCCAAGGGGCTGGAGTTCAAGCGCCTGGGCCTGGTGGTCGTCGATGAGGAACAGCGCTTCGGCGTCACGCACAAGGAGCGGCTGAAGGCGCTGAAGGCCAATGTCCATGTGCTGACGCTCACCGCAACGCCGATCCCGCGCACCCTGCAGATGGCGATGTCGGGGCTGCGCGACCTTTCGGTCATCCAGACGCCGCCGGTCGACCGGCTGGCGGTGCGCACCTATGTCATGCCGTGGGATCCGGTGGTGCTGCGCGAGGCGCTGCTGCGCGAACATTATCGCGGCGGACAGTCCTATTTCGTCACCCCGCGCATCGCCGACCTGCCCGATATCGAGGAATTCCTGCGCAAGGACGTGCCCGAGGTCAGCTTCGTCGTCGCGCACGGCCAAATGAGCCCGACCGAGGTCGAGGAGCGCATGTCGGCGTTCTACGACAAGCGTTACGACGTGCTGTTGTCGACGACGATCGTCGAATCCGGGCTCGACATTCCCAGCGCCAACACGCTGATCATCAACCGCGCCGACAAATTCGGGCTGGCCCAGCTCTATCAGCTGCGCGGGCGCGTCGGGCGCGCCAAGACGCGGGCCTATGCCTATTTCACCACCCCGCCCCAGCGCATCGTCACCGAAGCGGCGGACAAAAGGCTGAAGGTGCTGTCCGACCTCGAGTCACTGGGTGCGGGGTTCCAGCTCGCCAGCCACGATCTCGACATTCGCGGCGCGGGCAACCTGCTGGGCGACGAGCAGTCGGGGCACATCAAGGAGGTCGGCTATGAGCTTTACCAGTCGATGCTGGAGGACGCGATCCTGGATGCCAAGGCGGGTGGTCTGCGCGACGACCGACCCAAGGAATTCTCGCCCCAGATCACCGTCGATGCGCCGATCCTGATCCCCGAGGAATATGTCCCCGACCTTGATCTCCGCATGGGCCTTTATCGCCGGCTGAACGAGGTCGAGGATCGCCAGGGGATCGAAGCGTTCGCCGCCGAGCTGATCGACCGCTTCGGCAAGCTGCCCGAGCCGACCGAAAATCTGCTGACGCTGATCGAGACCAAGCTCAACGCCAAGGCGGCGTGCATCGCCAAGCTCGATGTCGGGCCGAAGGGCGCGCTGGTCCATTTCCACGAGGATCGCTTTCCCAATGTCGACGGGCTGCTGAGCTACGTGGCGCGGCTGGATGGGACGGCCAAGCTGCGTCCCGACATGAAGCTGGTGGTGACGCGCGCCTGGGCCAATCCCAAGGCGCGGCTCAATGCGGCGCTGCAGATCTCGCGCGGGCTGGCCAAGGCGGCGGGGTGAGGCGTTGACACCGGCGGCAATCGGCCGGTAGTCGAGCGTCCAACGGGCCGGCGCGGACGCCCGTTCAGACGGTCACCGTCCAAGTCCGCTCCACCCGCCGCGCCTGCGGCGACGGAGCGACGTTGATGGACCTTACCGATACCCCCGCCCCCCCGGCCATCGGCCTGGGTGCCCTGTTCCTCAAGTTCCTGCGGTTCGGCTGCCTCGCCTTTGGCGGGCCGGTCGCGCAGATCGCGATGCTGCGCCACCAACTGGTCGATACCGAACGCTGGATCGATTCGGCGCGCTTCAACCGGCTGCTGGCGGTGATGCAGGTGCTGCCGGGGCCCGAGGCGCATGAATTGTGCGTGCACATGGGCATGCTGGCGCGCGGGCGGATCGGCGGGCTGCTCGCCGGACTGGGCTTCATGCTCCCGGGACTTGTGCTGATGCTGGCGGCGGCATGGGCCTATGTCGGCTGGGTGGAGGCGCGCGGCAGCCTGCCCGGCCTGTTGCTGGCGGTGCAGATCGCCGTCATCGGCGTGATCGCGCGCGCGGTGTGGCGGATCGGCAGGCATGTGATCGAGGATGCGGCGCTGGCGGTGATCGCGGGCGCCAGCCTGGTGGCGACGCTGATCGGCGTGCCCTTCTGGCTGCCGCTGATCGCGGGCGGCCTCGCCTATGGCCTGGCCGCGCGACGCGGGCTCGCCCTGGCGGTGCTGGCGGTGGCGATCGCGGTGGCGGCACTGACCGTCGACTGGAGCCCCGGCGGCGACGCGGCCAACAGCGCCACGCCCGCCAGCATCGGCGCGCTGTTCATCGCCGGGTTGAAGGGCGGCCTGCTGACCTTTGGCGGGGCGTACACCGCCATCCCCTATGTGCGCGCCGACACGGTCGGGCGCGGCTGGATCAGCGATGCGAGCTTTCTGGACGGCGTCGCGGTCGCCGGCATGATACCCGCACCGCTCGTCATCTTCGCGACCTTTGCCGGCTATGTCGCCGCAGGGCCGACGGGGGCACTGGCGATCACGGCGGGGATGTTCCTGCCTGCCTTCGCCTTCTCGCTGATCTTCTTCGAGCGGCTGGAAGCGATCGTCGAAGCACCCGCGCTGCGCCGCGCGCTGGCCGGGGTTGCCGCCGCCGCGGTCGGGATCATCGCCGCCACCACGGTCCAGCTCGGGACAGCGTTGGCACCGCGCCTGGCCCAGCCCCTGCTCGGGCTCGCCATCCTCGTCCTCGCCACCGTCGCGGCGTGGCGGTTGAAGGGCGGCTGGGTGACGCCGGCGATCCTTGCGACGGCGGCTGTCGCGGGAATGTTGCTGCGCCCCTAGCGCACGCTCAGACCAGTGCCGCCAGCTCCTCCACGGTCAGCGGGCCGGCGCACAGGAAGCCCTGGAAATACTGGCAGCCTTCCTTGGCGAGCAGGTCGAGCTGTTCCTCGGTCTCGACCCCTTCGGCGATGACGGTCAGCCCCAGCGCGCGTGCCATGTCGATGACGCCGCGCACCACCACTCGGTCGCGTGGCGAACCCGCGATGTCCTGGCTCAGCTTGCGGTCGATCTTGAGATAATCGAGCGGCAGCGCCTTCAGATAGGCGAGGCTGGAATAGCCGGTGCCGAAATCGTCGATCGCGACGCGGCAGCCGGCGGTGCGCAGCTGGGCGAGCAGGCGCGCGGCCTGACCCAGATCCTCCATCAGCCCGCTCTCGGTGATCTCGACCGTCAACCGGTCGCGCGGAAACCCGCTCGAATCGATGCGGTCGAGCAGTGCGTCGGCAAAGCTCGGCCGCGCGACATCCTCCGCCGTCACGTTGATCGACAGGCGCAGGCGCGCGAGCGCCCCGGTCCATGTCGCCGCAAGCGCCAGCGCGTGGCGCTGGACCTGTTCGGACAGCGCGGGCGCGATCCCCGCACGCACGGCGGATGCGAACAGCGTCTCCGCGCCCAGTTCGCCGAGCGCGGGGTGGCGCCACCGCACCAGTGCCTCGACCCCTTCGATCCGCCCGGTCGACGTCGCGACCTGGGGCTGGAACAGGATGTCGATCTGGTGCGCGTCGAGCGCTGCGACGACGTCGCGCCCCAGCTGGTCGAGCGACTGGGCGGAAATCGTGGCCGCGTGATCGGTGGGAGCGGTGACGGGTGCCGCGGGTTCGACCAGCGCGGCGCTGGCCTGGCGCAGCATCGTCGCGGCATCGGCACCCGGTGCGCTCCACGCAACGCTGGAGCGCACATCGAGCGTCATCGCGCGGTCGCCGATCAGGAACGGCGCGGCCAGTGCCGCCTCGATCCGCGCGACGGCGACCTCGACACGGGCGGGATCGGCGGTCGCCGCCGCCGCCAGGAACTCCGCGCCGCCGACGCGCGCCACGATCGCCGCCTTGCCGAACAGCTCGCGCACCGGGGCCTCGATCCGCTTGAGCAGCGCACCGAGCACCTGATCGCCCGACGCGCGGCCAAAGGCGGTGTTGAGCGCGGCGAACTGGCCGATACCGATCAGGATGACGGCAACCGACGCGTCCGCCGCCAGGCGCCGCTCGATCCAGCGCCGCGCGGCATTGGCGTCGCGCGCGTCGGCCAGCGCCTCGCGCAGCGCCAGGCTGGGCTCGGGCGTGCGGCCCAGCGGCTCGATCAGCACATGCAGCCGGCGGGTGCGCGCGTCGCGCTGGAGGTGCGCGACCGAGCGGCCGATGCCGGGCAGGTCGGCGGCAAACGCGGTCGAACCGCGCGCATCGTCGAGCCGCCGCAGCGCCGTCAGCGCCAGCACGCGATCCTCCGGCGACAGTCGGCGCAGCAGCATCCTGGGGGACGGCGCATCGGGGGTGCCCAGCCAGCGCGCCAACCCCTGCGTCGCCTGGAGCGAGCGGTCGGCGGGATCGTAGCGAAAGCCCAGCGTCTCGACCGGCACCGCGCGCGCGATCGCGGCCTGCGCGCCGGTATCCGCCGCGACCCGCTCGACATGGCGACAGGCGAAGCGCAGCGCCTGGATGATCTCGGGCGCGCGCATCGGGCTCAAAAGGAAATGGGTGGCGCCCGCATCATGGACATGCCCGATCCGGTCGCTGTCGATCTTTGACACCAGCGCGAGCAGCGCGCCGCCGCTCGCCTCGATCAGCGGGGACAGCCGTCGGATCGCGGCCAGCCCCTCCTCGATCGCGCCGCGCGCGTCGACGATCGCGACCGGCGCGCCGCTCGACGCGAGCCGCCCGGCCGTCCCCTCGTCCCGGCGTGCGGCGATGACCTGCCACCCGTCCGCCGACAGTGCGGCGGCGAGCTCGTCGCGCTGGCGAAAAGAGAGGACGAAAATCGGCCGCGACGTCGTGGAAGGAGGCGAAAGGATCATCGAAACGCTCGTAGCATCGCGCGGGTCTAGCTGCTGTCTTCCCCCGCGCCAATCGCACTTGTTTGGGGGGACAAGAGGGCCTAGCTCTGCCGCCATGGCCGCCGCCCCCGCCCTGATTGACCGACATGGCCGCCGGGTGAGCTATTTGCGGGTCTCCGTCACCGATCGCTGCGACCTGCGCTGCCGCTATTGCATGGCCGAGACGATGACGTTCCTGCCGCGCGCGGAGCTGCTGACGCTCGACGAAATGGCGATGATCGTCGAACGCTTCGTCGCGCGCGGGGTGCGGCGGGTCCGGTTGACCGGCGGCGAGCCGCTGGTCCGGCGCGATGCGATCGACCTGATCCAGCGGCTGGGCCGGCATGTCGATCATGGCCTTGACGAACTCACGCTCACCACCAACGGCACCCGGCTGGCCGAACATGCCGAAACGCTGGCCCGAGCGGGCATCCGCCGCATCAATGTCAGCCTGGACAGCCGCGATCCCGACCGGTTCCGCTTCATCACCCGCACCGGCGATGTCGCCCGCGTGCTCGATGGCATCGCGGCGGCAAGGGCGGCGGGGCTGGCGATCAAGATCAACATGGTCGCGCTCGCCGGGCTGAACGAGGACGAGATCCCCGAGATGCTCGCCTGGTGCGGCAGCCAGGGCCATGACCTGACACTGATCGAGACGATGCCGCTTGGCCGGATCGACGAGGACCGCGCCGACCGCTTCGTGCCGCTCGACACCGTGTTCGCGCGGCTGGCGGCCATGTTCGCGCTCACCCCCGACAACGGCCGGGCTGGCGGCGGGCCCGCGCGCTATTGGCGGGTTGCGCCGTTCGGCATGCGGTTGGGGCTGATCACGCCGCTGACCGGCAATTTCTGTGCGGGGTGCAATCGCGTCCGGCTGGCCACCGACGGACGCCTGTTCGCGTGCCTGGGCCACGACGACCAGGTCGACCTGAAGACCGCGATCCGTTCGGGCGGGCTGGCGGCGGTCGACGACGCGATCGACACCGCGCTCGCGATCAAGCCCGAGCGCCACGACTTCCGCATCGCGCCCGGCGCCACGCCCGCAGTCGCGCGCTACATGAGCATGACCGGGGGATGAGCATTCCCGCCCGGCGCGCGCTGCTCGCCTCCCCCGCCGATCCGGCGCGCGCCGCCGTCACCGAACTCGACGCCGGCTATGACTGGGTGCCGCTCGATCAGGCGGAACTGATCGTCGCGCTGGGCGGCGATGGCTTCATGCTCCAGACGCTGCACGCCATGCTGGAGCGCCGCCGCATCGTGCCGGTGTTCGGCATGAATCGCGGTACCGTCGGCTTCCTGATGAACGATTGGGATGCCGGTGACCTCGACGGCCGGCTGCACCGGGCCAAGGCGTTTCGCGTGACGCCGCTGCGCATGACCGCGACGACGATCGCGGGCGAGGTGGTCGTCCTGCCGGCGATCAACGAAGTGTCGCTGCTGCGCGAAACCCGCCAGACCGCCAAGCTGGCGATCCATGTCAACGACCGGCCGGTGCTGCCCGAACTCGTTTGCGACGGCGTGCTGGTGGCGACGCCGGCGGGATCGACCGCCTATAACCTGTCCGCCAACGGCCCCATCCTGCCGCTCGGCTCCGCGCTGCTCGCGCTGACCCCGATCAGTCCGTTCCGCCCCCGCCGTTGGCGCGGCGCGATCCTGCCCGAAAAGACGCGGATCGGCGTCGAGGTGCTGGAAGCCGAAAAACGCCCGGTCAGCGCGGTCGCCGATCAGCGCGAGGTGCGCGACGTCGTGCGCGTCGATGTCGAGATCGACCGCAGCCAGGAACTGACCCTGTTGTTCGATCCCGAACACGCGCTGGACGAGCGGATCACGATGGAGCAATTCATTGCTTGAACCGCTTGCGTTCGGCTGAAACTCGCTGCTATAGGCGCGCCTCTCGCGGGGGCGACGCCCACCGCTGACCAGGCATTCCCCGGTAGCTCAGTGGTAGAGCAATCGGCTGTTAACCGATCGGTCGCTGGTTCGAATCCGGCCCGGGGAGCCACCGTCCTTTGATATCAGCTGGATGAGGACGCGCGGTGCCGTCGGTATCGCGCCGCCCGGCGCCGCAACGGCACCTGCCGCGACACATGCCCACCATCTGACCCTCCATGCCACTTGGCAGACGCCGAACGCTCGATCAGAAGAGCGGCATGATCATCTCCTCGACCGCGGATTTCCGCGAGGCGGCGCGCCGCCGCCTGCCCCGTTTCCTGTTCGATTATGCCGATGGTGGTGCCTATGCCGAAGCGACGTTGCGCCGCAACGTCAGCGACCTGTCGGCGATCGCGCTGCGCCAGCGGGTGCTGAAGGATGTTGCGACGATCGATCTGACGACACAGATCCTGGGCATGCAGCAGGACCTGCCCGTGATCCTCGGCCCCGTCGGCATCAGCGGCATGTATGCGCGGCGGGGCGAGGTGCAGGCCGCACGCGCCGCCACGCGCGCGGGCATCCCGACGT
>NZ_LSKG01000010.1:0-24305 GCF_001557005.1 Sphingomonas sp. CCH15-F11
CGATCCGGCTCGGGATAAAGCTGATCCTGCTGTCGATGGTACGAAAGAGCGAATTGCAGGACGCGGTTTGGGATGAGGTCGATTTCGAGAACGCCGTCTGGTCGATTCCCAAGGAGCGGATGAAGCGCTCGAAAGCGCACAACGTCTATCTGTCTCAGCAGATGCTCGACATCTTCATCGCTCTCAAGACCTGCGCCGGCAATTCCAAATACGTCCTGCCGTCGCGCTACGACGCCGACGCGCCCATGTCGCGGGCGACGTTCAACCGGATCACGACGGCGGTGGTGGAGCGAGCCAAGAAGGAAGGGCTGCCGCTGGAATCCTTTACGGTTCACGATCTTCGGCGCACCGGATCGACCCTGCTGAACGAGTTGGGCTTCAATAGCGACTGGATCGAGAAGTGTCTGGCGCATGAGGACGGGCGATCCTCACGAGGCATCTACAACAAGGCGGAATACGAGCATCAGCGCCGGCATATGATGCAGGAATGGTCCAACTTGGTGGACGCCTGGGTTGCCGGCCAAAAATACACGCCGACCCTCTACCCGCCGACGATGGACCTGCTTACGCCCGAGCCGGATGTTTGATGGGGCGGGTCTTGCGGAGCTGGACGTCCGGAATGGGCGCACGCTTCACCGCCTTGGCGCGTGACGCACGTCGCCGTTCTTCCAACCAGGCTTCGACCTCGGTTAGATCCCAGACCACGCAGCGGGACGTGAGATAGAAGCGCTGGGGAAATTCGCCGCGCTGTTCCATGTCATAGATCGTGGTGTCGGCGAGAGGGACCATTTCCCGGAGTTGATGTCGTCGGATGGTGCGCTTCATGGTGGGTTCGACTTGCTGCCTCATTCCAAATTCCTTCAGCCGCTTACTGAGAGGATAGAAGGCGATAGATGACGCGGAATGGAAGCTAGAATCGATGGGCGTAGAACTGCGTCGTATTCCAGCGCGCAAATCGGATAAGCCTGAAGAGCACGGCGACAGCAACTCTCCCCGGCAGTCGTGCAGCGACTGGCAATCGGTTAAGGTGATGGCCGCGCATTCTGATCATCGACCCAAGTATCGAGCATGCTGCTGCTCCCCGTTACGCATCGGCCTGCGGCCAGCGCAGTTTCCCACGGCCGACGCGCAGGGCGTCCACGAGCCTGGTATTGCCGGGCAACCGACCAGAAAAGAGGCTAGGCTTGGGATCAACGGCGGGCTTCTTGAACGCGGCGACCCGTTGGTAGTCGGGTGTCGCCAGCCAAGTCCGCCCGTCACCTTCATCGGTGACGATCCTGTAGAGGCCGGCGGGCGGGGCGGCCGCGATCTCGAGCAGGCGCTTATGGTGTTCGACCGACCACTTCTGAATGCCGCCGCTGAGGGCTTCGGTGCGGAAGCGCGCCCATAGCGCGGCGGTGTCGGGTGTGGGCCAGTCGCCGGCGTCGGTATAAGCTGTGATCTCGTCGGATTCGAGCCAGGCCCGCATCTCGGCGGGCGTAACAAAGACAGGCTTGGCATCCTCGATCGCCGCCATGGAAGCGCGGCGGGATGGAAGACCCGCCCGGATTAGCATCGACATCATGAATTGCGGAACGCCGGTTTCGACTGCCGCTGCGGCGCCGCCGGCCACCGTCTCCGGCGACCAGCCGAGCGACATACGTCGGGTGCGCACGGCTTCCAGCGCCCAGACCAGACGATAGGTGAAGGCCTCTTCGACCGCCCGCATGTTCTGAGGTCCAATCTTGGCAACGTCCTCGCCGGACACCCAACTGCGCAGGATGGCCTTCCAATTCGCCGGCAGCGCGTTGGCCTTGTCTGGGATGAAGGGCCGCATGAACAGCAGCCGATCGCCGAGGCCGCCGAGCGCATCGACAAGTTGGTCGATGTCGCCGCTCAGTGACGCCTCATCTGCCCGGTCGAGGAGTTCGGCCAGTTCGTCGGCCATGGCGTCGATCGCTAGACCAGCTTCAAGCCCGACGCCCATTGCGAAATGCCCACGCCGCGCCGACGCCGTGGTGGTCTTCCAAATGAGATCGGCACGCGCCTCGAACACTTTCTTGTGCAACGGGGCGACATCCTCGTCCTCACGAGCAATCTGGCGAGCCCAGAGCGATCCCTTGAGCGCTTCGTCCAAGAGCTTCGGTAAGTCGGCACGATCGGAATCCAATGCTTCGATCAGGCCGAACACGGTCGCGTCGAGGCGCTCGACGATCTGCGAAAGCGGCTCCTCGTCGATGGTCTCTTCTTCATCATCGCCGCCGCCTTCATCATCGTCACCATCGGCGTCGTATTCCACGCCGGCGGCCAGCCGCTCGGCGACAGCGGCTTCTTCTTCGGGCGATCTCCAGGCTTCACGGGCATTGGCGAGGTATTCCCAGGCGTCATCGCGATCTAGGACTCCCTCGCGCGACAAGCGCCCAAGGATCTCGGCGACGATCTGGATGAGGCCACTCTTCAGCGTGCGGGCTTTGGCGGAAGCGACCAGCTTCCCCCATTCCTTCTTTCGCCAGTCGATCTTGTCGAACATGACGTGGACGATGAGGCCCTCGACGTCCACGAAGGCCCGCCCGGCGCGACCCGCGACGTTCGCAAACTCCTCGCCTTTGATCTTCTCGGCGGCTCGATACAATGCGGGCACCAAAAGCACGGCGGCGTTGAGATTGAGGCCCTGCGAGAGCGTCGGCGATGCAACAATGACCTTCAGCACGCCGTCGGACAGGAGAGCTTCCAGCTCCCGCAAAAACGGGCTCGGCAGCCGACCGTGGTGGATGGCGACGCCCTGTTTCAGGCAGGCGACGGCGGGATGGTCTTCGCCAAGCCACTCCTTCCCAACCTCCAGGCCGCGGGCGATCGAAGCCTCGTCATCCAACTGGCTGTCCAGATAGCCGCGTTTGCAGAGGTTCACGACCTGTTTGCCGTAGCTTTCGACCCAATTCGCCTGCGTGGAAAAGATCAGGGTCCGCTTGCCCTGGCTCGCGAATTCCCACGCCGCGAATAGGGCCAGGTGCGAGTTTTTGCGGGGATAGGGATTCTTCTCTTTCCCCAGTGCGGCCTTCTCAACAACGAATTTGTCGAGGAACGGACCGTCGTCGTCGAGGTCGAATCGCAGCCGCGCGTCCTTGCCCCGCCAAGTGAGCGCGCCGAACCGCTGCCGCGTCGGGCGCCAATCGGAACGCACAGGCTCACCCGGTTCGTCGGAGCGAATCCAGGCGGTGAGATCGTCCAGTTCGTCGCCGCTCGGCAAGATGGCGGAGAGACAGATGATCCGACGGTCGGCCGCATCGGCGCGCCGAAGCAGGCGCTGCACCAGCGTCTCGTAGCGGATTTCACGCTCGCTCGGGCCGATCATGTGGCCTTCGTCCAGGACGATCAGGCCGACATCGTCGATCAAGGAAGGGTCGCTTCTCAGCGCAAAGTCGAGTTTTTCGGGCGTCGCGATGATGATCTCGCGGGTGCGCAGGGCGTCTTCGTCACCGGCCGAAAGGCCGCTGGCGCCGTAAAGCGAGGAGACGCTGAAGCCGAGAGGGGCGAAGGTCTTCCTGAAGGACCGCTCGGTCTGCGCCGACAGGGCGCGCAACGGCGTAACGATCAGCACCCGGCGTGCTAACGACAAGGTCATGAGCGCGGCGATCTCGGCCACCCGCGTTTTGCCGGCGCTGGTCGGCAGGGCAACGACCAGATCGTCGGTAACGTCCGTGGAACGCTTAGCCGCCTCGCGCTGCGATGGCCATAGCTCCACCTCAGACGTCTTGCGGGCGTAGAGCGACGAAATGAACAACCGGCGCAGGTCCGGGTATTTCTCCTCCGTCCCCTCGGGAGGCTCGGTCGGCAGGTTCTGATGCAGTGAGTGCTGCCAGAGGTCGTCGATCAGGTGGCGGCAAAGGTTCGATATCCACCACAGCGGAACATTCTCGGCGTTGTCCGCCAGGCTGACCGCTGTGCCGAGCAACTCCCGCGCGCTTTCGATCGGTTCGACCTCGCCCGTCTCGAGCGCAAAGTCAAAATGGGCGAGAGCCCGACAGATCGTCGTGTTGAGGATGGTCGATAGCACCTCGTCTATGTCGGGCTCCTCGCCCGTTAGTGCCTCAGCGATCAGCTCGTCGCCGTGCGCCTCATCGTCCAACCACTCGCGGACGAAGCCGCGCAACTGACCAAGGTTGCGCAGGATCAGGTGCCGGATCGCCGTCTCCCCCGGCGAAGCGTTGAGGTCTTCCGCCGTTTCGTTGAAGAGCGAATAGGCGACGGCCGAAAAGCCGGCCAGGTGATAGGCCGCAGCGGCGATCGTGCGCCGGAAACCGCGATCGGGCGACTCCGGGTCGCCGTTGCGTACAAGGGCTTCGAAGGCGTTAGCGGCGCGCTCGAAAGCCTTGCCGGTCAATTCCGATGCACCGGCCTGAGAACGCAGGGCCATCGCGCCCCGAAGCAGGGCGAAGCCGTGTTCGGCAAGATCAGTTTCGATCGTCGCGCCGAGTGGTGGCGCATTCGCCGGCAACACGCCTTCCTCGCGCATCAGCGACCAAGCTGCGCCACGATAGAGCAGACGCCCGAGGATGCCGTCGACGGTCGCGGTTGCCAGGAACGCGGTCAGTTCGTCAATCGTCTCCAAGATCTTCCGCCTCCTGATACATGGCCGCGATGAAGTCCTGGTGATCCTCGACGTGGATGTTCACGACATAGTGGTCCCGGTTGGTCCCCGTGGCGTCGAGATCCTCCTTCAGTGAGGTGTGAGGGCCGTTGCCCGACACAGTGAAGAGCATGTGGTCGATGCGATCGGCGCGAAGGGACTTCAGACCCACTTCGTCACGGAGGCTGCGGCCCAGCGCGTTGTCGTCCGGGTCGTTGCTCTCCAGTAGGCGGTTCGCGACGAACAGCAGGGAATCGGGCGTGCAGCGGCCACTGTCGCGGTTGAGAACCTTGCGGGCGCTCGTGACCGTGGCCTTGCCGAGCACCTTGTTGCTCTTGGCTTCGCCCTTCAGTAGCCAGAGCTTCTCGCCGTCCCCATCGTATCCGGCGCCGATGAAGTCGTCGCCGCGCATGGCCATGTTGCGGCCGTCCTTGTAGCGAAGGCGGCGCACAGGGACTCGCAGGCCAATCTCTTCCTCCACCAGCTCGGCCGCGAGAATCTCGCCTAGATCGCCGGAGCGACCCTTGGGCGTCTGCGGCATCGCCTCGCTGAGAATCTTGGCAGCGACCTTGTATCCGAGCCGGTCCACGTCCTCGGCGATACGTTCAAGCCGATCGTAGTGCGAGCGGATCCTCTCGGCGAGGTCATCGCGAATTTCGTCACGGCCGCCGTCCTTCTCGACGTAGGTCCAGTAGCGCTTGCGCTTGTCCTTTTCCCTGGTGGCGTCACACCACTTCTTATACAGTCCCACGCTTTCCCCAGTTCCCTTTAACCTGCCGCACGGTTTACCCGTTCGGCGATGTCCGCGCATCGGTTGATCATGCACTGCTTCTGGCCGCGCGCTCTCGATGGCGAGCGAGCCGCCGACGGTGCTCGTCCGTCAGCGGAATTGGGGCGCTCCAGCGTAATTCGGCACGCGCCTTATCGCTGAGTGCCGGCGAAAACTCCGGTTCTCCGGTGTCGTCGAAGGCCACGAGCGCGCGATCGAAGGCGGCATCCCAGAGCGCTGACAGCAGCAGGCCGTTATGCACGTCGAGCCGCTCGGCATCGCTTTCGCAATCAGCCCAGGGGATGATGTGCGAGGCACGCAGCAATGCGGGATCAGAGATCCCCGTCAGAGGGCAGCGCCCCTGCCAGTAATCCATCAGGCGATCGCGAAAGATGTCCTGTCCGATTCTCTGCACTACCAAGCGCTCGACCTCGGTGGTTCGAGGCAGGTCGGCCACGCGCTGCTCGAACTCGCGCAGAGGTGCGTCGGGAAGGCTGATCGCCAGGGCATAGACGCGATTCAACGCCGCGTAGAGTTCGCCCAGCGCATTGAAGGCGTAGCGCCGCGTGCCGGGGCCGGGCATGGCGGCGGTTGGCCAGTCCAGTTCCGCGACGACGCCGGCATGGTCGGTGGCGAGAAACCACGGCCCATGACTGCTTTCAGCAGCCAGATAGATGGCGCCGTGCGCCGTCGTGGACGCGAAGGCGCGCCATCCGGCTTCCTCGCCCAGAACACGACGAAAGCCGTTATGCGAGGCGGCTTTCTCACATTCTTCCCGGACGATGAAGGATTGGGGAGCCTCAAGAGCCATGTCGAAACTCAAATATCCATCGCAAACAACCGCATTTCTGCCGGTGTCGAACTCATCTGAAGCCGGACGTAGCGTTCGTCCTGCAATTCAGGCGGCGGGGCGGTGGTCGTCGTTACGATGTATTGAAAACACGGAGTTCCTGCTTCCTCCCACTGATGTACGAGGTTGAACAGGCCGGCATAGAGCTGCCCATCCAGGTCGGCTTCGCGCGGGCTGTCGTGGATAAGGAAGGCCGGCAGATCGGCCTGTTCCTCAATGGCCATATGCAGTGCCGCGAGGTCGAAGGCGACGATCTTGAGCGAGTCCAGAGCCGCGGTGGATACCTCGCCTCGTCCTGCGAACTCAGCATCGACTTTCAGGCCGTGGCCATCCAGCTTGATGGCGCTGGTAATTCCCTCGGGTAGCCAGGCAGCCATGACGCCTTGATACCGCTCCTCCAGCGTCCTGATGGCGACACGCGCCCGCGTGCGCCCGGCATCCAACTGCGCGCGAACGGCATCCAAAGCCGCAGTTCCGGAAGGAGCAGGTTTTTCATTCTTCGCGCTCTCGCGGAGCGATCGCACATCGTCGAGCGTGCGTCTCGCACGATAGATTCTGTCCTGAATCTCCTTCGTCACGGCGTGCGCGGCGCGGGTGGCGTCATCTGCGGTTTTGACCTCAGCCTCCAGCGCGAGCCGCTTCGGCTCCAACTGCTGAATCTGTGCCCCAACGAGCTTGCTCTCCTGCTCCGCACCGCCGGCTTCAGCATCCAGATCGGCGGCCTTCTTTTGCTTGTCTGCTATGGCTGACTTCAGTGCGGCCAGATCACATGGTTCGAGCGAGATGCCGCATCCGTTCGCCTTGATCTCGTCGATGCTGACCCGGCACACGGGGCACACCCTGATCCGGCCTTGCGTGATGTCGATCTCACCCAGGTTGGCTTCGGAGCGGTAGCGTTCGGCCTCGCCTCGCTTGAAACGCGCGTCGTTGTCCAACTGCTGCTGTTTCGTCTTCAGCGTTTCCCGCTCGGCATTGAGGGCCTTTTGGCGAGCAAAGATGGCTCCAACATCGGGAGGCTTCGGGACGGCCGTCCGCATGGCTTCGGCCAGCGCGGCCTCTGCCAACGAAACCAACCCCTTTTGGTCGATCGTGTCTTCGAACCCGACCTCATCGCTGGCCCCCAATGCCAGCCTTACCGCCTTTAAGCCGTCAGCATATCGTTGTTGCTGATAGGCATGGCGGCGGCGCTCGTCCTCGACCGTGGCCACCAGCTCCCGCTCACGGGCGGCGGCCGCACGCTCTTCCGCATCGAGGGCGCGCAAGGCAAGGCGAACCATGGTCAACTTTGCGGTTTCGCCCAGAACCTGCGCGCGGGAACGGGTCTGGGTCTGTGACGAACGCCAGGCGAGGATGTCGGCGAGACGGCATTCCTGGTCGCGCGTCAGCCAGCCCCGAAGCACATCCCAGACCTGCTCGCGACCGATCTCCGGCGGCGTCGCTCCCGTCAACGTCGGGAAGAACGTACCGATGATGACAGGATCGATAGCTCCTTGATCGCCATCGCTACGTCCCCGCGCGATCGCGTCTTCGATGGTGTCAGCCTGAACGACAAATTCTCCGCCCGGCAGCCCCAGCGGGCGGATGGCAACCCAGCATACGCCGTCGATCAGGATCTCTGCCGCGAACAGACCATTGGGAAGTCGCGCCATGAGGCGCAACCGTTGGGCGTCGGTTGCATAGCCCGGTTCGCCGAGACAGGCCCGAAGCAGGCGACAGAAGGTGGTCTTGCCACTGCCATGCGCTAAGGCGCGGCGGCCGCTGCTGGACATGTCCGGCGTCCAGATGATGTTGAGGCCGGGTTTCAGTGACACATCGCGGATGAGGGTCTGGCGATCCTTGAAAATCGCCAGACGGCGAACCCAAAGCCGAGGGCCGCGCCGGCCTTCCGGCGCCTTCGGTGGTTTCATCACCGGGGCGAAAAGGTCGGCCTGACTAGCCATGGCCGAACCTCGCCCAGATCACACTGTCTTCCTGCGCGACGGCGGCGGTGAGCTTGCCGATTTCCATGCTGCGCACCGCGCGCAATGCGAAGGCGGCTCGCTGGCCATGAATGGAATTTTCCTCCAACCCTGCCGTGCTGAAATGCTGCCCCAACGCCCATGCTCCGTCGGCGCTTTCTGCCAACTGGCCTGATGTAATCAATGTCTCGAACATGGAACGCCATGCGGCGTTAATTGCCGGATTCAGCCTGGTCGTTCCCTGCGCAGGCTGTGCGGTCGCGCCAAGAAGTCTGGTCCACTGTTTCTGATCGTCGGCGGTGAGCAAGGGCGTGAGCAGTGCAGGTTCCGCGAGGCTGGCGATGGCAAACCGGATATGTGAACCATCGGTCGCCAGGGCCATCTGCCAAAGCGCATACTGTGCCGCGTAGCGAAGACGGTCGCGCGGTTGAATGCTGGCCGGCCACGCCCACGCGCCATCTGGAAGATCGCCAGGGGACGGTAGCGTGACGAACGCGGGAAGCGAGGCTGGTGTTGCGTTGGCTTCCGTCCGTTTCCAGGCATCGAGCACCAGACGCTCGGTGCGGTATTCGCCGTAGAGGCGGGTTTCCTTTTCTTTCAGGACACGGAATGTTTCCGAGGGGTAGTCCGCGCCTTTGGCCTTGGCGGGGTCGAGCACATAGCGCAGTTCCTCATCGGTCAGGCCGTATTTCCGGGCGAAGAAAACGTCCAGATCGGCACGCAACTGGGCGCGACGATCATCGTCCCAAGCGAAGGGCTGGCCGGAATATCCCAGATCCTCCGCCCAAGCCTTCATGGCACGGCTGGTATAGGTCAGTTCCAACACACGCGGGCTGACGAAGCCGAGATCGTCCGATGAGAAAACCGAAGGCGGGAGGACGGGGAGTTGCTGTGCTATGAAGAAATTAAGGTGCGTCCCGCCGACTTTGTGACGCGCGGAGAAATCGAAGGCCATGCAAGACAACATCCCGACGAAGGCCGCTGCCAATTTCCCGTCGATGTGATGCCCTGGGTACCAAATGGGCAGGTTGTTTCCGACGCCTACCTTGGGGAAAGTGGTGCCAATCACCGTCCGCTCGTTGGTGGCATTGGTGATGTCTCGCCACCCCATGAGCCAACGCGGTTGCTTGACCGCGATCAACATCTCGGCAAGCGCGAGCGCATCCTTCTGTCCATCGGCGATGAGAGCGAGATCATCTGCCGTCAGCGGCGTTTCACGCTGCATGTTGACGCCAGCAACAAGAGTCTTGGGATCGAGCAGGAAGCGTTCTGGTGATGCCTTCAACGCCCCACGGTAATCCTGCGCACGGCCGAGAAGACGGAAGATGTCGGCTTCTCTGGCCGGTCGTCCTTCGAGTGCGGGAATGGCACCGGACAGCCAGGTGACGAATGCTTTGAGCGCGGCGACGCGACCGCCTTCTTGCGCGTCGGTGTCGGCCTTGCGCCGTCCCTTACCGCCTTCGCCGCGTCCCTGCCTGACGGCGCTTTTCAGCGCCGATGGCACGCGGGCGGCGCGGAGGAGGACCTCGTCTTCGGGCACCCAGTAACGCGGCGATGGCTCGAATTCCGGGGTCTGCTTTTCGGCAAGGGTGCAATCGCGGGTGCCTTCCTCATCATCACTCGCGCCAGCGCCATAGGTTGCCCAGCGATGATCGAAATGGTGGATCATCTTGGCTTCGTAGAGCGGCACGCGGCGTTCGACACCCGCCGCCACTTCCCGCACCCAGTCCATGCCATCACGTTGCCAGCTGTCACCCTCCATCTGCGTGGGCGTGCGAAAGAAGCCGGAATCGTTGGACATATGGAACATCGTTTGGAACGTGATGCCCCAAGGATTGATGTTCCCACCGTTCTCCAGCGATCTCTCCTCGATCAGCACTGGGGCGCGGGCGTAGAGCTTTGCAGTTAGTTCCGCATCGGCATGCGAGCGAAAAACCGGCGCGGTATTCGTGTTCGGATTGATGTGGGCGATCTCATCAGGTGTCAGCGTGAAACGACGCTGAGAATCCAAAGCGTGCTCAATGCAGAGAGCGTAAGCACAAAAGACTGGATCAGAACCGGAGATGCCAAACACGAATATCCCAAATGGAGTATCTGGGTGGACTGACGGGAAAAGTTTCCAAGCATTGTCGAACATAAGGGCGCATAACAGCTTCCTATTGGTCACAAGATCAGAGAAAAAGAGACGATAGGTATAATCTGTCGCGATGCCTGTTGGCACAATCACGCCCGACCGACCGGACTTTTTTGCGAGACGTGAAAACAGCTCAGCAAATAGGGCATAGGTGTTGACGTCGCCGCGTCCGGTGAAGGGATAGCGGCCCGATGATCGCGCAAATTCACTGGCCGCTTCCGCCGTGCGCTTGGTGGAGACGAAATCCTGCCATAAGCGGCCGTCCGCGCTCTCGGGATCGGCGGTTTCCAAGGTATCAATCAGCTTTTGGCGCTCCGCCTTGTTCGGCGCGGCAGCGATCTCCGGTGAGCGCGCAGCGAAGAACTCTTGCTCTGTGAGCTTCATGCGCTCCCAAGGTGGATTGCCAATGACGACATCGAAGCCGCCATCGCGCTCCATGATCTCGGGAAATTCGATGAACCAATGAAAGGCGCTCACCTTCTCGGAGGTCAGCGCGGCGCCTTGGCTCAGATGTTCGGCCGGAGGCTGGCCACCCGCCGCCTGCCATACATGCTCAGTGAGTGGCATGGCATCGGTGCCTGATGCGTCGCCTGCTTTCGCGGTGAAGAACGCAGCCATGTAGAAATTGGCCGAGACGTAAAGGTCGCTAGCTGTTTTCAGGTTCTGCCAAGCGGTCGACGCGCGTATCGCCTCGAAACCGAGCGCTTTGGCCTCGACGCTCGCCAGATCGTCCTGGGCCATCGCCTTCAGCTTATGATCCCGCTCGGCCAGGATTTCAGGCGGCGACCAGTTCTTGAACAGTTGGGGTGCCCCCTTGGCCCGCTCGCGCTGTTCCTTGTTGAGACGGGCATAACGGCGGGAGAGTTCCTTGTCGTCGCCGGTGAGCGGCTTGTATGCTTCGTCGGGCAGCCCTTCGCGCAACATGGCGCGGTCGAACACACCGATCAGGCTGTCGCCGCATCGGATTTGTGCATCGAAGAAAGCGAGCGGCCGGCCCGGTTCCAGCGCTTCGATCCATAGCGCGACCTTGGTCAGTTCGACCGCCATCGGATTGCGGTCCACGCCATAGAGGCAGCGGCAGGCGACGTCGCGCAATGCATGACGAAAATCCGCCGCCGAAGGGACGCCGCCCGTGCGATGCCGAGCAACACGGGTGGCGATGCGCCGCGCCGCCGCGAGCAGGAAATGGCCCGATCCGCAGGCGGGATCGATGACGGTGGTTTCCAGCAGCGCTTCGGCCGGATCGTCGGCCTCAGCCTCCCGTTCGTCGAGCACCGGGTCGAGCGTGGTGTCGAGCAGAAGCTGCACCAGACTGTCGGGCGTATAATAGGAGCCGGTGATTTTGCGCTGGTTGCCCTTTTGCTCCGCCGCCTCCGAGGCGAAGTGCAGGCTCTTGCCGTCTTCGCCAAGTTGCGGCTGGAGTTCGAGCAGGGATTCATAGACCGAGCCCAACTCCTCGGTCTCCATCGCGCGCCAGTTCACCGGCGTCATGCCGGTTTTGTCGGAAAGCCAGGAGAGGCGATAGAGCGCCTCCATGAAGGCGCGATTGCGCAGCCGCGCCGTTTCGAGATGCGGCAGCTTGTCGTTGCTGAAAAGCCCCCCGAGCGCCGGCAGGCCGAGCGCCTCTTGTCCGTGCGCCAGCGCACGGAAGACGATTTTGATGCCCTCGTAGCGGTCGTGATGCTTGTCCCAGGTGGCCGCGCGAAAGCATGAGGCGCGCAACGCCGCGAGGCTATAGCCTTCGCGGTAGAGCTTGCGGGCATCCTGTGTCGCCGTTTCGGGATGAAGCAGATTCCGGTCTTCCGCCACCATCAGGAAGATCAGACGATAAACGAGGCGCAAAAGCTCGTTGAACCATTCGGTCAGGTCGATCTCGCCCGACTTCAGGCGCGTGGTGAGATCGGGATTGGCTTCGAGGAAGCCCGAGCCGAGCACCCGGAGCGCGATTTCCACCTGCGCCGCCAGCCGGTCACGCGCGGCCTCGCCTTCGCGGGAACCGGCATCACGCCAGCGCTCCAGCGCGCAATCCGTGGCCGGGGCGCTAGCAGTACCGAACCGTGTGCGGTGGATCAGGGACCAGAGGACCGCGAAGGAGGCAGCGTCCTCGTTAGTGAATATCTGGGCGAGATCGGCTTCCACATAGGCTGGCCGCGTCAGCGAGGCATTGTCGCGCATGAGACGCAGGACGGTCCCGTTCGTGACCAGTCCCCAAAGTGCGTCGTCACGGTCGTTGAGATAGTCCTGAAGCGCGAAGGCCGGAGAGCGCGAACGGTCGGTCGAAAGTGTCGGGCTGCGGCGGTCGAGCTTTTCCTCGGATGGCGGCACGACGACAATCGGGACACGGCCGCCGGCGAGGAAAGAGAGCGTGCCATCGGCCGGAGCGAGATCGTCGAAGCCGAAGGTCTCCGTGAGGAAGGCGCGGACAAAGCGACGGGTCGCCTCGACCGAGGGATTTTGAAGCTTCGTGAAGGCGTCGAAATGGGACTGGCCAACGCGGAAGGAGGTTGAAATCTCCTCGCGGATCGTCAGCCCCTTACGGATGCGATAATCCTCTTCCGCCTGATCGGAGGCTTGCCGGCGGTCGATGCTGGCAACCATGGCCGGGGCGATGAGGTTGCCTTCCAGCGTGAGGGAAGGCCATGCCGACATATCGGTGACGGGTTTGCGCGCCATGGCTCAGGCCTCCCCCGGCATCAGTGTGAAAAGACCAATGACGTCAGGAGGCAGCACGGCCTCCACGGTGACGCGGGACGCAGACCCAGAGGCGATGCGGAGGCGAGCGTGATCGTGCATAAGCTCTTCAGCACGCGACCGAACGAATTCGGCGATCGATCCGTCGAGCAGGCTGGGCAGCTCTTCCTTGGCTTTGGCGATGAATCTGTCCCGCGCGACAGGCGCGAGATCGGCCGTCGCGGGGGTATTGAGCAGCTCGCGCGCCTCTTCGCCGACCGCCACGATCTGCGTCCCCTGAACCGCCACCAGAGCCGCTTCCTCCGCCAGTAGCAGCCGCTCCTTGCGGGCATGAACCGTCAGCTTGAAACGGATACGCAGGAGCGCCAGGCGGGTCACTTGCTGGACGGCGGCGGTCGGCCAGGCGCCCACACGACCGACGCCCAGCCCGGACAAGGACTCAGGATCGAGCGATGCCTCCACCAGCGCCTCGGCAAGCGTCGCTGTCAGCGGATGTGTTCTGGTGAGCAACGCTGTGCCTGATGGCGCCGGCTCCATCGTCGCCAGGCGTACCGATCCTTTTAAATCGTGTTCGGCCAAACGCGCGCGCAGCCCGGCATCGAGGGCGTCGACATGGGCCAGAAGCATGGCTTTCCTGGGTTCTAGCGGTATGCCGAAACGTGCCATCGCTCGTTCGACGAAAACGCGCGCATCAGCAGGGGAGCCGAGCAGCGCACGGACCTTTTCCCATTCCGGCGCGACTTCCTGCGGTTTCATGGCGTTCTGTGCGAAACGCGCCCGAGATTTCCGCTCGTTTTCAGAAGCGTCACGCCACCGCGCTTCCACGGCTTTCACGCTGTCCTCGAAGCGAAGATCGAGCGTAAGCTGGGGGCTTCCACGACGCCGCAGCATCATCGATGCCATCAGTGCGTCCGTCACAGGTCCGCGCTCCTCCGGGAGTGGTACGGTCACGCCTGTTGCCTTGCGGATTTCCTCGGCCTTCCGAAGGATGACCTCAAGCACGGCACCGTCGATTGCGCTGTCGGGCGAGAACATCATGATCGACCGGACAAGGTCCGCCGGCTGGCCGAAACGATCGACACGCCCTTCGCGCTGCTGGTGCCGGGTCGGATTCCACGACAGGTCGTAGTGGACGACAGTGTCGAAGAGCTGTTGCAGGTTGATCCCTTCCGAGAGGCAATCGGTGGCGACGAGAAGACGCTGGGTCGGCTTTTCCTCGTCCGACGGGGCCATGTCGGCGACACGATCGCGGCGTTCATCCGGCGTAAGAACGCCCGTCACAGATTCGATGGTCAGCTTCGGGAAGGCTTTGCGCAGACCATCGCGAACATGCTCGGCCGTTGCCAGATAGCGGCAGAAGACGACGGGATTTGCACCCTTTTTGATGATCGGTGTCAGTGTCTCGATCAAAGCGGCCAGCTTCGGATCTGGCGTGCCGACCAATTCCTCCGTGCGCTTCACCAGTGCGAGGAGCGCCGGATCGACATCGAATGCCATGCCGGGCTCGAGATCGACAGCGTCCTCTTCGTCTCCATCGTCATCGTAAATTTGGGGCTCGAGGCGTTCGCTCTCGCTCGACAAGCGGTTCCGCAATGCGCTCAGAGCGGCGGCCGGCGAAGAGCCGACGCAGCGCATCAATGCCAGCGTGCCCCAGAAGGCGAGACGTTGTTCCCGCTGCCCTGATCCCGCCTGGGAGACAATACCGAAGCAGTAGTCGAGAACGGCTTCCTGGAAATCTCGATGGGCGTCGGACAAATGATAGGCAAATTCGGTGGTTTCATGTTTCGGGAAGGCGCGCTCCTCGTCCCAATCTCCGGTGACGAGATCGATTCTACGCCGTTGCACGAAATGCCGGGCCAGACGTTCACGATACCGCGCGTCTTCGAAGTCCAGCGAGGCGAATGACGGATCGATCAGCGAGAGGAGGCGCGCGAAAGCCTCCTCATCACCGGAATGCGGCGTAGCGGTGAGAAAGATCATTCGGCGATCCGGATCCCGAGCCAGGCCTTGCAGAAGATCGAAGCGCTGCTGCTTGCCCTTATGTGTTCCCACGCAGGCATGGGCTTCATCGACGATGACGAAGTCCGGGCAGGCGCGCGCGAAACCCTCGCGGCGTTTCTCAGCCTTGATGTAGTCGAGGCTGACGACCGTGAAGGGATAGGCCTCAAACAGAGTCTGGCCGAGTGGCAGACCGCGTTCCAACCGGCTGGCGGTGCTGGAAGTGACCGGAACAGCGTCAATCCCGAAGCGGGCCTTCAGTTCTCCGAGCCATTGTTCGACGAGATGCGGTGGGCAAAGCACCGAAAATGCATCTACTTCGCCCCGGTCCATCAGCTCGCGCAAGATGAGGCCGGCTTCGATCGTCTTTCCGATGCCGACGTCGTCCGCGATCAGAAGGCGCGGCGCCGCCATACGAAGCGCCATCAGTAGAGGAACAAGCTGGTAGGTTCGTGGTTCAAAGGCGAGCTGGGCAGCAGACCTGAAGGGGCCTGCGCCACGGCGAAGCGTTAGGCGCATCGCATCAGCCAGCAATGCCGCTTTGGCTTGAACCGTCGCCGCCGCATCGACTGGGAGATCGAAACGGGCGGACTCGACCGGCAAGAGTTCGAACGCTGGATCGAGGACGACGGTATCGTTCCCGCCGCCTGAGAGGGGGCGGAGCGCGAGTATCCCATCCCGGGGCGACGGTAACGCAACCCACTCACGTCCGCGTGCTCGCACCAGGTCTCCCGGGGCAAAATTCATCGTCATCAGCTCATTCCCCGAACATCGAGCGCATCGCGCCGGGTACACCCGCGGTGACAGCTTCTGGTAACTCGAACAGCGTCCAGCCCTTGGCTTCCGCTTCCTGGCGGGTTGTCTCCGTGAGGGGAGAGATGCACGCGGCTACGAAATGACTGCGCCACGCGAAACTCATTTCCTGATCGGAGAATTTGATGGCGGGCCGATCCGGGGCGGGAAGTCCTACCTCCATGAAGGCGTTCACCCATTCACCGGCCTCTGCAGCCTGATCCCCGGTTGTGAGCACCACCTGGCCCCGTGCCAGATCGACCAGCATCTGTTTGGCTTCGTCGCGGGTGCGGTCGATCAACTCGTGATCAGGTTGGTTGAAATAGGAAAGCAGGCAACGATAGCAGCCACGGACACATGACTCCTCGTCGTGGCTGACGAGCAACTTGGCATCGCCAGCAGCGATAGCGTCATCGACCCGATCGAAGTGCATTAGGATCAGCGCCTCTCGGGCAACTTTCCCGAGGGCATGAGGATCCTCGATCAAACGGCTCAAAACCCCTGCGCCACCTTCTGTGGCTTCGTAAGCTAGGACAGCACGACGATTGTCGCGGGCGGGGAGCGGTTCACCGAGGATCTCGCCTTCTTCCAATTGGAAGACGACTTCGATGCCCCTCATGAAAGCGTGTTGAACCGTCGCGATGGTCTCTGGCGTATAGGCTGTGGGATCATTGAAACGGAAAAGAAGCGCGTTCTTGTGATCGCGAACGATCGGAACGATCCGAACCGGCTTCACGACATCGGGCGGCACATCGACATCGGGGTCTTCATCACTTGACTTCGCCCAATACCCGCTGCGCGGATCAATGTGAAAGCCGAAGACGGTCTGATTTGCACGCCGCTTGAGTCCTTTGTTGATGCGACTGATCTCGGCACTGTTCGCGTATTGAAGATTGAAGATCGAAACGTCGTCGCAGCGGAAATGGGCTTCCGTGATCTGTGCACGACCATCTCGTTTCGGCCAGGAAAATACAGTCTGGATGTCAAAGCCTTGCCGGACACGTTCTTCATCGTTCGCCGTGATCCGTTCTGCCGGAGCAGCTTCCACGTTGTCGATCCGAAGCGTCCGCTGTACCGGCACCTCACCCGCCATCGGAGCATTGCAGGCGTGACAGCGCTCGACCTCGCCGTCATGACAGGCGCCGCAGTTTGAGCAGATGAAGATGTCTTTCGTCGCCAGTTCTGATCCATCGCCCGTTCGGACTTCTGGCGGCAGCTTAGCCTTCATGACCCGGTAGGCGCGCCCTTCGTGATAAATCAGGCTGCGTGGCCCAAATTCCGAAATGGCGAGGAAGCGGGCGCGCTGAAGGAATGAACCAGCTTTTCCCTCTCCAGGGATAAAGGCGTAAAGAGGTAAGCGCGGGAAATTGTAGCCCGGCAAAAAGCCTTCCGTCGCGAGATAGCGATAGGAATAGAAGTCAGAGCCGTTCGAGGCTTTGCCCTGTTCAAGAATGGTGATCTGGTCGCTTGCTTGCATCTGCGCCGCTTTGATGCGACGGCGGTCCGCGCCCGAAAGGCCCGTGATCTCGGAGCGCGCATTGGCCTCCATCAACTGCGTTCGGGCCGAATTGTAGAGTTCCCGCCAGCGATCGAAGGCGCGAGCAAAATCCTGCGGCGCTCTTTGCGCCACCGCAGATACGAAATCGTCGGGATCGCTCATCCAAACCGGCTTACGACCATCCACGGACGCAAGAATTTGATCGAGAACGCGCTTCATCGGTGCATGTGCCGCGACCGCCAGTGCTGGCCGATCGATGAGATCGTGAATCTCTTGCTTCAGTGGGTAGCCCGTCTCCGTCAGGTCGAGAATTTCCGGGATATCTGGCGATAGGGCGAGTTTCGCTTCGGCTAGCCAGATGGCATGAAGGTGTGAACGCACGAGTTCTTCGTTGGTGATGTCGAGAGCCGGCGGGCGGACAACGCCGGAGACCATTTCGTTGCGCCGCTCGAAGAAATACTGGTCATGCGGCGATTGGGCGGCGCAATAGGTCACAATGACGGCGGCCTGTCCGGAGCGCCCAGCGCGGCCAGCGCGTTGCGCGTAATTCGCCGGCGTAGGCGGTACGTTGCGCAGATAGACGGCATTGAGCGCCGAGATATCGACGCCTAGCTCCATCGTCGGAGAGCAGAAGAGGGCGGGTAGGAACTGTTCCGACTCTCCCACGGCATTGAGTTCGGCAGCGTTTGCGGAAAGGTTCTCCCGGTCTTCCTTTTCGTACCTGAAGCGCCACTCGCGCCATTCGCGCTGCCTCTGCGATACCTGGGCCGTATGTTCACGGCCTTCGAGACCCCAAAAACTGCTCCCGCCCGCTTTCAGATCGGCGGCAATGTCATGGTAGAGATCGTGGAAGTAGCGATTTCCTTGCGCCATGCCGGCTTGGATGGCTTCGCCGGGTATGATCCGAACGGCTGACGGCGATAAACGCCAACCTTGCAAATCCGCCTCTATGTCGACGCGGGATACCAGACCCTCGCGGGCCAGCAGTTCCATCAAGCCCGTCAAGACGGTCAGGTAGTCATCTTTGCGGAGCTTGTTTCCTAGGACGCTCTTGCGATTGATGAGGCGGCCGATACGGGAATTATGTCCTGCGCGAACAATCGTCTGTTCTTCCCGAAGCCCAACGCGGTCTTTGCCTGGAGCTTGCAGGAACAGTGTCGTGCGGCTTCTGGGCGTCTCCTTCGCGTCGATGGACCAAGGTGTGCGCAGGAGGTTACGGGATTTCTGGGCGACGGCGTCGAGGACGGTCAGATCAAGCGCCTCGGTTCCGACGGCGAGGCCATCGAGCATGGCACCGAGGATCGTTTTCAGCATCTCCTTGCGCTTCGAAACGTCCAGCGTGGCAATGTCAGGTAGGATGGCCGCAAGGCGCTCTGTATCCTCTGCGACCTCATCGAGACCAATGAACGCAACATCAATAAGCTTGAGTACGGAAAGGCTTGGGTTTGTGTAACGCCATCCCCGGCGCAGGTCTGTCCAAAGCCTGTGGGCAAGGACCTTGGCGAGGGATCGCTGCGCGTCTTCCCGCACCACGGCTCCTGCGTCGGGATCCAACATCCAATGGATGCGAGCCTCCTTGTTGCTCGCGGTGAAACCGAGCGCCTTCACGACCCTCAAACCGAATTCGTCCTCGGTCATGCCGTCGTCACCGGCGTCCAAAACGGCGCGCAAGATCGCGCCGCGCAGGAGGCTAACGAAAAGGAAGTCGTTGAAGTGACCCGCCTGAAGCGCAGCGTCCTGGCGATTATCTGTGAAGCCGAGGAGCTTGCGTTTCTCTTTTGGAACAACGCTGTTGTGGCTGTTCATCCATTCCAGCGCTGTCGAAACCAGAAGCGTAGTGGCAGAACTTCGACCTTCACCTGAGAGGCCAGCGAGTTTGGAGCGCTCCCGCATGCTGGGGTGCGGTTGATCAAGACAGCAAGGGCAGAAGCCGAACTTGCCAGGTATGAACCAGAAGGCTTTACCGGTTGACGCAGGGCGACCATCGGGGGCGACGGATACCATCTGCGGCACTCGGCCTTTTCTATTCGCCCGCAGTCGTTCGACACCCTTGCGCTCCTCGCGCCAGTCTTCGGGGAAGGTTTCGATTTCGCCCGTGAAGGCATAGTCGGGATCATCATCACCGGTTGCGGTTAGATAACCCGCTGCGTCACTCTCCTGGTCATCGAGGGGCGCGTCGTCGATGTTCCTCGGAACGAACAAAGTGCCCAGGGCATCGTCGGTTCTGGTGACGACGTGAACCTCATGCCCACATGACCGACAGAAGCGAGTGGGATAGAGGCGATGGCCCGGCGCGTTAGGATCTTCGAGTTGCCCCTCAAAGAGCACGCTTCTGGGCATTTCGGTCAGCGTGGTGAAAACCTCGCCCGCGCCCGAGATGAACTGATGGAGCTTGAATGCCAGGAATGCGCCGGCTCCCTGGCCCCCTCGATCCGCCTCCGGCAGGCTGATACGGGTCAGGAACGCCTCAAAATAGCTTCGGCAAGTTTCGATTTCTACGCCGCTATCCTTTGACAGGAGCGCGACGGCCTCCCCGAACGGAATTGGCTTCTTGCGCTTGAGCTCCTGCGCGTCATCCAGGCCGATCGCCAATTCAGTCCAAACCGCGAGAGGGTGTTCCCTCAGCACCTCATCGGTCAGTCCGTCCGGCGGGGTAGATGTGAGTACGGACGCGAGTTTCGAACGCACATCGTCCAGCTTCAGTCGATCATCTGTCGCGCGTTCCAGCGACTCGTCGATGACCGACTCCGGTCCGATGGCCGTCCCGAAAAGGCGGGATGCAACGTCGGCTACGGCTTGCGCACGATTGGTGTCGGACCCTTCGCTTGCCATGGTGGCCGACGTGCCGATGCAGATCGGTGCTTTGTCTGGCGTGCAGCGATTGCGAAGCCGACGGACGAGAATAGCCACGTCGGCGCCTTGGCGGCCGCGATAGGTATGCAGCTCATCGAGAACGATGAACTCCAGACCGCTAGCGTTCTCTATCACCTTGGTGTCGAGGCAGTCTTGCCGCGTCAGAAGCAATTCAGCCATCATAAAGTTGGTGAGCAGAATATCTGGCGGATTGTCGGCGATCCGCTGCCGTTCTTCCTGGCTTTCTTGCCCAGTGTAGCGTCGTACCACCGGCCTCATTTCAGTTGGTAGCCCGGATTGGGAGATGAACTTCTCGATCTCGTTCATCTGGCTGTTGGCCAGCGCGTTCATCGGATAAACGATGATCGCACTGGTTTTGCGTGGTTTCCCTGCCTTCCTAGCGCGTATAATCGCGTCGACTACCGGCACGAAAAAGCAAAGCGACTTTCCTGACCCTGTTCCGGTGGTAACGACATAGCTTTGACCAGCACGAGCTTTGGCGATTGCTTGGGCTTGGTGGCGGTGAAAGCGCAGCGGCGTTGGTCCAAACCGGAATATCGTGCCGGTCGCTTCGTCGAGATCGCCTGAGGTGACAAGCTCTTCAGCTGTTGGCCCTTGCAGGAAGCGCGGGTTGATGGACAGCAAGGCATCTGGCCAAAAGCGACCTTCGTCATATTGTCGATTAATCTCGGACCTCAGATCATCGGATCGAACGACACTAAAAGACCGTGAGAAACGGGCATAGGACTCAATAAGTCGATGGTCGAATTCGAACGCCTTCATTGTCAGAAGATCCCCCCGGATATTTTTGCTATACCCAAAATTCTATTCTGAATCATTGGGCTGTACCCCACAGAGATGAGAGGGGCGCCGCTGCCAGCCTTTCACCGAACGGCACGAAATCGGCGCTGTCATACAGCACCACGCCATAGGCAAACCGTTCCTTGCAGGCTTCGGCAAGGGTGCGTAGTCCGGCGAAGTCGCTGGACTTTACCGTGGCTGACGCCTTCACCTCGATGCCCACGATCATGCCGTCATCGCGTTCCAATACGATGTCGACCTCGTGCATCTGCTGATCGCGAAAATGATAAGGGGTAAGCCGCAGGTCAGATGCTGCCATCAGCTTCAGAACTTCGGAAAAGACGAAGCTTTCCAGTAGCGCGCCGAAGGTGCCCCGATCCGCCTTCACCCGCTCGAAGCTGAGGCCCCGCGTTGTGGCGAGCAGTCCGGAGTCCAGAAAGTGCAGCTTCGGCGTTTTGGCGATCCGCTTCAGCGCATTGGTGAACCAGGGCTGTAGGGTCGTGACGAGGAATACCTGTTCGAGCAGTGCGATATAGCGCTGTGCGGTCTTATGGCTGACGTCGATGCTCGCACCGAATTGCGAGTAGTTGACCAGTTGGCCCGAGTGCTCCGCCACGAGCCGTACGAACTTCGGCAACTCGGTCAGCTTCTCGATGTCGGCGATATCCCTTAGATCGCGGGTCAGCACGGAGGTCAGATAAGACCGTGCCCAATCCTGCCGCCGTCGCTCGGTTTCACGGCGGATCGCCTCGGGAAACCCGCCTCGCAGCACCAACTGGACGAGGTCGTCACCGAGAGTCGCCTGCTTGTCGGCTTTCAGCGTCCCGTCGAATAAACGCTCCAGGAAGGCGGGCGTTCGGCCAGTGATCTCGGCCTGGGCCAGCGGCAACATGCGGATGGTTTCCATCCGGCCCGCCAGGCTGTCGGCGACTCGCGGCAAGGTCAGCACATTGGCGGAGCCGGTGAGCAGGAAGCGCCCGGGACGATAGTCTTCGTCCACGGCCCTTTTGATCGCAAGCAGCAGGTCGGGCGCGCGCTGAATCTCGTCGATGATGGCTTGGTCAAGGCCGCGAATGAAGCCTGCGGGATCGGACTGGGCGGCATCGAGAACCGTCTGATCGTCAAGCGTGATATAGGTCCGGCCGCCTTCCCCCATCTTGCGTACGAGCGTGGTCTTGCCCGCCCGACGTGGCCCTACGATCAGGACTACCGGAGTGTCCGAAAGGGCCTCTTCTGCCCGACGCTCGACTAACCGTTCGTACATGCGAATCCAATAGCTGGACGATTGGAATTTTAAGGCATGATATTTGGAAGTTGATGGGCGGGCAATTGGAAATTGAAGGCTCGAGAAGAGGGGCCTATCCTGCGCCCGATGCCAATGGTCTCAACTGGCTCACGGAACCGGTGCCTGGGGATGGCTTCCTGTTGCTCGCGCCCGGCTGAGGCACCGCATGAGCTCCTGCTTTCAGTCATGAGGACTGGGAAAAGAGGCCAAGTCGAACGAAAGGAGATCTATCAGGCGCAATAATCGAATGATGATTTGGCGCACAGGTTGAAAATCTCGGAGACAGAGGGCTCCATGATCGAGTTGCGCTGTTGAGAAGTCGATCGAGTAGTCCCGGTTCGGGTCGCCCTGATCCCCCTATATAGAGGGATTGCTCAATTAACCATCAACCTCCTCTATTCCCGGCTGGGCATGCCCAGCCGGAAACCGCGTAACGGAAGGGTGGTAATTTATGACTGGGAACATTCAATTCCTTGAGCGGAGCAGTGTCGCCGATAATCAAATGAGGAATGCGACCCTCGCCGAAATCTATCGAGCTCATGCTCCCGGACTGCTGCGCTTCTTTGCGCGTCGCGCTGAGCGACAGGACCTCGGTGATCTCGTCAATGAAAGCTTTCTTCGTTTTGCAACTGCCCAGGCCAAATGCCCTACCAAGGTGGAGAATCCTGCAGCCTACCTCACGCGGATTGCGATCAATTTGTTGCGAGATCGTGCCAGAACAGCGGCCCGGCGCTCTTTCGCCCGCCATGTCTCAGTCGACGACGATCCGATTGCAGGCGACGACCCGGTGGCGCAGCTCGAGGCTCGGGATCAGATCGACCGAGTGCAGAAGGCCTTGAGCCGTTTCAATCCCAAAACACGAGCGGTATTTCTGGCGCGTCGGCTCGATGGACTCAGCCACAAAGAAATCGCTGCGCGGACTGGATTGAGCGGAAAGGGGGTTGAATACCACATGGCCAAGGCGATCCGCCCTCTTGATCGGATACGAAGGCATGGCTGAGATTGGATAAATTTGGTAACCTTCTCCGGCGAGTTCAGGAGAAAGGCGATACGTGGGACGTCGTGTAGATCATGCCAGACTGAAGGATTTCGAGGAAGTCCATAAGGCCTGCGCTAAGGTCATCACGACCGGGCAACTGTCCTCCGTGATCGACGCCGCGATCCGTCAATTTGGGTTTCGTTGGTTCGCGCTCGTGCATGATGGTCATTTGTACAAGCAGGGGCCTGAGCAACTAATGATCACAAACTACCCGGCATTGTGGGTGGACGAGGTGATCAGCGACCGACTGTACATGCATGATCCCGTCCATATCGCGAGCGCGCGTAGCGCCTTTGGGTTGTGTTGGGAACGTATCGCCGATGTCATCGCTCCGACCCGTCGGCAGCTATCGGTTCTGACGCGAGGACGTGATCATGGGCTGGTTTCTGGTTTTACAATCCCGTTTCGGATACCCGGCGAACGAGGGGCATTCTTCACCGTCGCTCGAAAAAGGGACAGACCGTTTTCCAATGTGGAAATGATGACCGCACAGCTCGTCGCCGGAGTAGCATTTCAGAGAGGGCGGGAGCTGGTCGGGGGGATAGAGGTGACGATACCCTCGGTGTCTCTCAGCCCTCGGCAAGTCCAATGCCTCGAACTAATCGCCGAGGGAAAAACGGATTGGGAAATCGGGACGATTCTTGGCCTTAGCCAAAATACGATCCATGAATATATCGAGGAAGCTCGCCGCCGATACCAGGTGAAAACGCGGAGCCAATTGGTGCTCGCCGCTGCCCGTGATGGGAAAATCAGCTTCAATCATATAAAATGAGATTTGCGCACGTTTTCGGTTCTCATGCGACGATCATGGTCGCGTTTCCGCTGACTGCTTAGCCTAAGCACATGGTAAAGTTACGTTTGGCAATCCCTCTGCCAGGGGGGATTGCCGAAGCCGTGCGCAAGCTACTCTATTCCCACCAATTCTCGCCGATTCCGCGCCGGCGATGGCTATCGAGGAATGGAAGTAGGAGTTGAATGTCAATCGGCGTCCAATCGGGACCCCCTATCGGCGCGCAAAAGGGACCCCCTTT
>NZ_LSKG01000098.1:0-11983 GCF_001557005.1 Sphingomonas sp. CCH15-F11
ATTCGCCGGTTACGCCGCGCTCCTCCGCATTACCGCTTCCTCGCGATAAGCGATCTTATGCGCAGCTCGCCATAAGATGCCCCAAGCCTCGGCGTAGAGCTTCATAAGCACGAGCTGCACCTCGTGGTTCTTGAAGGTCAAACTGACGAGGGCACACAGCAGAAGAATGGCGGTTCCGACCCAGACGTAGAGGGGCATTCTGATGCCCGCCCAGGTCATCAGGATTTCATGGTGGAACAGCTGCGATCCGCGCGTGAAATTGCCTGCGTTCCGCTTCACTTTTCCGCGCGCGGAAGCGTGGGTGAGAGTGGCAGCTTTTTTGCTGAACCTGATGTCTTCAGCCATGATGCTCTCGCACGTTGGAGAGCGCCTGAGCGATCAGGTGTTCGGCATCAGCCGGATATTGCTCCTGGACGATGAGCGAGAGCGCAAGCTGGGTATGCTCGAGGATTGTAACAGCCCGCTCGGCATTGAGCGATAGTCCCGCCTTCAGGAGCGGAATACCGACTTCAAGGGCAATGCGGATGGCTTCTGACCGCGATACACCGCGGCTTGCCGCAAGTTGATCGACGACGTCGATCATCCTTGGGCTGAGCGTTACACCGACGCTCTGAAACTGTTTCTTTTCCACTACCACACCTTTTCAGGCGTGGTTCGTCTATCGCAGGACCGAGTATATAACGCTGCAGCCCCCTTGCCAAGAGCTTAGAAGATGCAGCCCGGTGCAGCGCTAAGCCCCTGTATTTTTATATTTATGATGGAGCACTGGACGGTATGCAGCGGACTGCACCGTGCGAATTTCGAGCAAAATCTTACCTAACTGATTGTGAAATATGCAGAACTTCGCTGCATCAGCCTACCGCGCAGCGGTGTACGGTGTGCAAAAAATCAGGAACTTGTGCCCTGTGCCAGGTCCATTGCCGTAGGGGGATCACTCGCGCAGGTGGTTCTCCAGCGGGATTGCGCGAGCGAGCCTGACTCGCGAACTCAGCGCAGGCGTTATGTCCGCCTGTAGCGCGCGCTGTGGGACGACAATGGCTCTGGGTTTAACCATGGCGATGGCTCAAGCAGGCCATGCTCCGCGACGAAGTGGCGCAAGAGCAGCAAGCAAAAAATATGCCTCGAACAGACCCTGTGATTGGTGCATCTTCGCATGGTCTTTCAAGGCTTGGAGGAATGCGCAATGGTGTCGAAACTTGAACGCGAACGGTCTGCCCTCGCAGCAGCGGAAAAGGACCTGGAAGAGCGCAGGCAGAAGCTTGCAGAGCTTGAGCGTGAGGAAGCAGAACGAGAGCTAAATCGGCTTATCAAGAAGGTCGGTCAGGATACGGCGATTGCCCTTCTGGAGCTGGCCATCAAAGTGAAGCCTAAGGTGGCGATTTCTGCCCTCGAGAAGCTTGGCGGGTGAGGTCTGGTTTTTGTCGAGTTGGGCGGCGATGACCACCGCCCTGTCTCGTCAGAATTCATCGGCCATCTTGCCGGTGGCGGTGTAGACGATCTGGTCGATCAGATGCATCGGCAGCTCGCCATAGTCTCCCTCCTCAATGAGGATGTACCCGTCCGCGGTCTCAACGACGTGGACGTCGAAGAATGTGTGGTAGGAGCGCCGCTCAGCTTCCAGCGTTTTTTCATCAAGGGCGATGATGTTGGGGTTGATCTGACGAAGCACCGAAACGTCGTCTTCGTAGCTTTCCGTTGTGTAGCACATGACCTTGCCTCCTGGCGCTTGGCGGCTCGTCCGCCATGCCATGAAACAGCGCCCCGTCAGTGTGCTGGTCACCGGAGCGAAGCGGAGGCTTGACCGCTAATTTTTCGATGGTGCGGAAGCCGGCGCAGCACGGCTTCTCGGTCGGGAAATTAGTGGTTGACCAGTATGCTGGCGGGGTGCTCATGGCGATGGTGGTGGACGTGCCTGCGGCAGGAGGTATGCGTTCCCAGCGACTTCGCGAAAGCTATGCCCTGGAGCGTGGCTGTTCGGGATCAGCGTGATCCAGGCGGCATGAAAAAAGGGCACCGCGGCAACGTGCCGGGCACCCTTTTCCACCTCGATCCTGCAGGAGGCTGGTTGCAGATCGAGCGTTAAACATGGCGTCGAGTTGAGCCGATTCCCGGCTGCTCATGAACTGGTGGCTGGTTCGTCATTAGCTCCATTCGAGCAGCGGATGTTGCTCTCCACAATCGGTGGCGGCGATGAACGCGAGGCTTTCGAAGAGCGGAGTGATTCCTGCCTTGACGAAAGCCGCGTAAGTCCTGTGATCCTTGAGCGCTGTCCCAAGCTTCTGCAGGGACAATTGGCCAGATTCATTTGCATGGCGGCCAAGAGAGGTGAGCACCTTAGCCGCAAGGTCGCCGCTCATTGTGATGTCACCTACCAGAGCGATGTGTTCACTAACGCGCATCGTGATTGGCGCATCGCATTGCTGGTGCTCGATCCGCAGCATTCGCCCAAGAAACTGCGCTTCCTCGACGAGTCCGATCATCTCCGCACGATGGTCGAAGCATGATGCGAACGCGGCGATGGCAAGCGCGTTGGCATTGATCTCGAAGTTCAGGGGCGCGGCCAGGAATTCGCCTGGATCTGTATCGATTGTACTGTTGGCGGTGTGCAGTCTGCGCATCAGCGCGGCGAGCTCTTGCGGGCGTATCTGAGCCGGTACCGAATGGAGCTTTGTCTCGATATCCTTGACGCGGAATGTGACGAGCATCTTTGCCTCCTGTCGCTGCTCGTCTCCTCCATCCCCCTCTCCTTTCTCACTTCCTGAGCTTGTGGCTGAATGCCCACAAGGGGTCTGGTCCAGCCTGAGGGTTGCCGGTCGGCCCATTGTCCGGATGCAGCCGCTGGCGCGGCAGCGATGCCCGCAAGATGCGAAGCATCGAGCACGGGCAAGGCGCGCCGGGCCAAGGCAAAAGTGCCGCTGATACATTCAGGGATCGCGATCCTCGCGGCAGCGGGCGAAGGGGGTTCGATGCCCCCAGAGCCCGCCCCTTGCGCAAAAGAAGAACGGAAGGCCCCGGCATAAGCCGGAGCCTTCCGAAGAGCGCTCAACCGAAGGTGCGCGAGCGCGTTTGCGCCTGATCGCTGATGCGGCGAATGTGCAGCGGCACGCCAGCCTGACGGAGGCGCTGTGCAAGGTTCGACTGGATGCCGGATCCTTCTCCGATTATCGCTTCAACCGGGTTCAGTTTGACGATGCTCTCGTTGCGCAGGAACGGAGCGCGGTTGCCGTGGCGTTGGTCGGGAACGAACAGGATCGTGTTGACCCCGTTCTGCTGCGCCCATGCACCCGCCATGGCGTCGACGCCCTTGCGCATGCCGGTCGTGCCCAGGACCATGTTCGGGATCCGGGACTTGATGTCGTCGAGGATTGCCCAGATCATCGCGAAGTCGTGCCAATCCTTTTGGCCACCTGACACGATCACCAGCGGGCCATCGGGCTGGAATTGCGCCCTGCGATCCTTGGCGCGTGCTGCGAGGAAATCGCGTGCCTGCACCTGGCTTGCGGTCACCCCATTCTTGCTGACTTGCGATCCCCGTGCGGCCGTGAAGGGGCGACCGGTTTCGACGCGGTAGACGTCAGCTGCATGATCGCGCATCGCCTCGAGCGCTTCCCGGCACCCTTGCAGTGTCTGGCAGAGCTGTTGTGTTTCCTCGAGCTCGACAGCGTAGATTTCCGAAGGGTCGAAGTGGCGTGCCATTTCGCCCAGCTTCTTTGCAGCATCGTCCTCGCGTCCTTCAGCCAGGCGTGCTGTCATGTGAAAGGAGTTGACCATGCCCCAGGCGAGCTGCTGCGCGAATTCTTCCATGCGCGTGTCCTTGAGGACATCGAAGATCGTTCCGATTGCCATCTCCACGGCGCGGCGCGCCATGTCGGGATCCGGCATCTCCGCGGCGATTGGAGCCTCGACGATATTGAGCTTGGCGAGATCGCTATGTTCGAGAAACGCCCCGTCGTAGGATTCCGTGATCCCTTCACGTGCATCGGCGAGATTGATCCGTGCCTGAGCCAGATCTGCGAACGAGTTGAAAACAGTCATAAAAGCCTCCGATTTTTGAAATCGTCCCCACATTGGGAACAGCCAAAAACCCATCGGGCCGGACGAACCGTGTCAGGGACGGCGAGCTCGTCTCGCCGCCGCCATGGCGGGCGTGGGGGAACCGATTTTCTGCGTGGTGGCTGGCGCGCAGCGACACAGCCTCCGCACTGAAAATTGGGGGGACCGCGATCCTTGACTAAGGGGCGGCCGCCGATAGGTTTCGGCAGGTGTTCCTGTGTGTGTGGAAGAGACGTTCCCGCCCCCGAGCAAGAGAGACGAAGGCAGGCCCGGTCAGGCGCATCAGCGCCACACCGGGCCGCCCCTTCGGCCCTGCGAAGGGGTTACAGCGGGAACACCACCAATCTTGAAAGGCCGTTCGGCCGGGGCTGGTCGGCAGGCGACGGACTGTCAGGGACGATGCCGCGAAGCCGGCGTCGCCGCCGTGCGGGTGGTGAAGGCAAGCGCAGCGAGAGCCTGAGCCGATCCTTGACCGGACGGAGGATGCCGAATGACCCGCCTGCGCGCCACGGCGCGCATTACGGTCTGAAAGCTCCGACCGCGAACGCCTTCCTGACAAGGATAAGGCGCGTTCGCGGGTAAGGGCCGCTGCCCTGCCCGGACGGGCGGCAGCGCCGAGTTCCGGCAGAACAGGTCCCGAGCTCAACGAATGAGCCCATTGTCGGACCCCGCATTGGCGCTATGTTCGAGTGATGGCCGTCTGGCAGTTCGTCATCAACCTGATCCCCGCCTCTGCGGCGCGTATCGCAGGGGTCGACGCTGCACGGATGAGCCGCACGCAGCTCGACGAGGTTGTTCTGGCGTTGCCAATCGCAGAGGCGAATGCGCTATTTGCGAAGCTCGACATGTTGCTGCCCGAGAAACCGCGATCCTACACCGGTCTCCGGGTGTGGGGTGACGAACCTGCTGACGACATCCAGGTGAGCTTCGATGAGCAATTCATCGAAGAAATCCAGGTCCGCTTCGATGTGGCAGATATCTCTCTGCCATTGATCGGCGGAGTCTGCGACCTCGCGCGGCATTTCGACTGCGTCTTTGCAACGCCGGAGGGTGCGATCATTCAGCCAAGCAGGGAAGCTGTGATCAGGACGGTTCTGCAATCAGACGCAGCGCATTTCGTACAAGACCCGCAGGGGTTCATCGAAAAGGCGGTCCGTCTGGATCGGGAGGATCTGTAGGGCCCTTTGGCAGTGCCCGGCCACATTCCGTGAGGAGCAGGAGGCGTACTCAAAGCAGACTGGCAGCTTGGTTCACTTCGCCACTGAAAGCCGAAATTCGCAAATCGACCCCGTTCCTGCCGTAAGACTCCGTGGTTCTCATCAGACAGCCGCTCTTGCATGATCATGGTATAGCGAGGTCCACTCCGCGTTCGATGTCGTGCAGCAGGCCGCCGCGGCGGGTGTAGACGAACCACGTCAGCGCGGCGCAGCTGGCGTAGAAGATTAGGAAGCCCCACAGGGCCGCCATCGGCGATCCGGTTGCGGCAATCGCGCTGCCGAAGCTCTTGGGGATGAAGAAGGCGCCGTAAGCCGCAATCGCAGAGGTAAAGCCGACCATCGCCGCCGATTCCTTCTCCGCCTGCTTGAGCGCGGCATCAGGCGCGAGGTCCGGCATCAGGCGCAAAACTTCCTGCCGCATGATGTTCGGGATCATCTGGAAGGTGGAGGCATTGCCCACCCCCGTCATGAAGAACATGAAGATGAACGCGCCCAGGAACCCCCACCAGCTGGCGGCCTGGATGAAATACATCACCCCCAGCACGCCCAGCATCATCATCACGAACACCCAGAAGGTCAACCGCGCGCCGCCCCACTTGTCCGACACCCAGCCCGTGCCCGCCCGACTCAGCGCGCCGACGAGTGGGCCGAGGAACACGAATTGCAGCACGTCCACCTGCGGAAACTGCTGCTTGGCGAGCAGCGGCAGGCCGGCGGAAAGTCCGATGAAGCTGCCGAAGGTGCCGGTGTAAAGCCAGCACATCAGCCAGTTATGTTTGCGCTGGAAGATCACCGCCTGCTCGGCAAAGCTGGCCTTGGCATCGGCAATGTCGTTCATCCCGAACCATGCCAGCAGGCTGCTGGCGATGATGAAGGGCACCCACACGAACCCGGCGTTCTGCAGCCACACCTGGCCGCCATCTGCCGTCTTCTGGCCCGCTCCGCCCAGCGCGCCGAACACGCCTGCGGTGATGATCAGCGGCACCGCGAACTGCATCACCGACACGCCCAGATTGCCGAGCCCCGCATTGAGCGCGAGCGCATTGCCCTTTTGCGCCTTGGGGAAGAAGAAGCTGATGTTCGACATCGACGATGCGAAATTGCCCCCGCCGAACCCGCACAGCAGCGCCAGCACCAGGAAGATGATGTAGGGCGTTTCCGGGCTGCGCACCGCATAGCCGATGCCGAAGGCCGGGATCAGCAGCGAAGCGGTGGAGAGCGTGGTCCACAGCCGCCCACCGAAAATCTGCACCATGAAGCTGTAGAAAATGCGGAAAGTGGCGCCCGAAAGGCCTGGCAAGGCCGCCAGCCAGAAAAGCCGATCAGTGCTGTAGGCAAACCCGACCTGCGGCAGTTTGGCCACCACCACTGACCACACCATCCACACAGCAAAGGCGAGCAGCAGGGCGGGGATCGAGATATACAGATTGCGCCGGGCAATACGTTCGCCCTGCGCCCGCCAGAAGGCGGGGTCTTCGGGATGCCATTGCGTGAGGCAATGTCGATTGCTGCTGTGTTTGCCTTGCTGCAAAAGCCTTGCCCCGATCATGTCTGCTGAAGTCCCGACCGCGATGCCTCAGGCGTAACCGGCATCTGACGATCGGCAAAGCCGCTTGTTTTCGCGGAACCGGGGTGCAATGTGGCCCCATGAAGATCGCCATCGTCGATGAAAGCTCCATGCGCGCTTCGATCATCGAAGAAGGGCTGGGCCAGCTTGAAAATGCCGAAATCTTCACCCTCACGCAGCGCCACGGACTGCTCGCCGCCATCGAGAAGATCGCGCCGGATGTGGTGCTGATTGACCTCGGCAACCCGTCACGCGATGTGCTGGAGGAATACTTCGCGGTCAGCCGCGCCTTGTCGCGCCCGATTGCGATGTTTGTGGATGAAAGCGACGATGCATCGATCGCGGCTTCGATCGATGCCGGGGTTTCGGCCTATGTCGTCGACGGGCTGGCCAGCCACCGGATCAAGCCGCTGCTGGATCTGTGCATCAAGCGGTTCCACGCCTTTGCCCGGCTGCAATCCGATCTGGCCGACGCACAGGGCAAGCTGGCCGAGCGCGATCATATCGACCGTGCCAAACGCATCCTGATGCGCAGCCGCGGCATCACCGAGCCGGAAGCCTATGCCGAACTGCGGCGCAAGGCGATGTCCTCGAACAAGCGGATCGCCGAAATCGCCGAGGCGGTCGTCACCGCGCATGATCTGCTGGGAGGGGACTGACCATGGCTGATACGAAGCTGACCATCGGGTTCCTGCCGCTGGTGGATGCCTGCCTGCCGATTCTGGCGCATGAACACGGCTTTGCCGCTGACGAAGGCGTGGCGCTGACATTTGTGCGCGATGTGAGCTGGGCGACCGTACTCGACCGGCTGCTCTATGGCCACACCGATGGCGCGCACATGATCGCGCCGCTGGCGATTGCGACCACGCTGGGGCTGGGCCGGCCAGCGCAGCCGCTCGCCGCGCCTTTTGTGCTGGGGCTGAATGGCAATGCGATCACCTTGAGCAAACCTCTGGCGGCACGGGTGGCGGCACCGGGCGAGTATGGCGATCCCGCAGCGGTTGGCGCGCAGCTGCGCGAAGCAGCAGCGGCGGCGCGGGCGCAGGGGCGGCGGCTGCGGTTTGGCGTAGTGCACCGCTTCTCCAGCCACAATTACAAGCTGCGCTACTGGCTCTCCGCCTGCGGCATCCGGCCTGATCACGATGTCGAGATCGTCACCATCGCCCCGCCATTCGTCCCCGATGCGCTGGCGAGCGGGGAGATTGACGGGTCTTGCGTGGGCGAACCGTGGAGCTCGGTTTGCGTCGAACGCGATGTCGGGACCATCGTGCTCGCCACCGCGCAGATCTGGCGGCGCGGGGTGGAAAAGGTGCTGGCGGTGCGCGAGCCGGTGTTGGCCGAAAAGGCCGAAGCCTTTGCTGCGCTGATCCGGGCGATGCGCCGGGCGGGCCGCCACTTCATCGACCCGGCCAATTTTGCCGAGAACGCCCGCATCCTTGCCTCGGCGCCCTATCTTGATGCTAACCCTGCGCTGGTGCTGCGGGCGATATCGGACCGGCTGGTGCTGGCGCATGATGCTGCGCCGGTGCACTTGCCTGATCTGATGTTCCAGCACAGCGAGGCGGCCAATTTTCCGTGGATGAGCCAGGCAGCGTGGCTCTATTCGCAGATGGTGCGCTGGGGGCATACGGCGTTTGATTCGGCCGACGCCGCGCGGGCGATGCGGGTGTTCCGGCCCGATGTCTACCGCGCCGCGCTGATCAATACCGGCGATGATCTGCCCAATGCCAGTTCCAAGGTTGAAGGCAGCGTAACGCAGTTGACGCAGGTCGGCGCGCAGCAAGGCACGCTGACGCTGTCTGCCAACCGCTTTTTCGACGGGCTGACTTTCGATCCCGACCAGATCGAGGCCTATCTTGCCGCCTTGCCCTGACCGGAAAAAATGCTGCGCTGCAAAATAAGGCTTTACGCGGCGGCACCGGCTGGCTTATCTTTTGTCCCGAAGCTGCTGAGCAATCCAGTGCCGGATGTGCTCGCGGGCAGTTATTTCTGAACGATTTACGGCAACGACGCCGCCCGATCCACACCTGACAAAGGTGCATCGTGGCGGCTTTTTGATTTTTGGCATCGGCCCCTGTCGATGCTGCATCCGGCGGGCAACGGCGCTCGCCTCTCGTGGCCGGTCAGGCACCGGCTTTAGCCAGAGAGGTGATCCATGCGCGCATCCCCACACTGCTTGCTTGCCCTGACAGCCGCTTGCTGCAACGCCCCGGCGCTGGCTGCGCCCGGCGATCCGATTGCGCTTGCCGATGGCGTGACGCTGGATCCGATCCTTGCGCTGAAGGTGCGTTACGAAACGGTCGAGGAAGACAGGCCGCTGGAACCGGGAGACGCGCTGACGGCCCGGGTGCAGGCCGGGTTCGAACTGGCCAGCGGCGCGTTTTCGCTGTTGGTCGAAGGCGAGGCCACGACCGAACTGACCGACAATTTCAACAACACCATCCCCGGCAATGGCCGCACCGGCTTTTCAGTGGTGGCTGACCCCGAAAACCTCGAACTCAACCGCGCCCAGATCGCCTGGCGCGATGGCGCGAGCAGCGTCACGCTGGGCCGCCAGCGGATCATCCTCGATGATGCGCGGTTCGTCGGCAATGTGGTGTGGCGGCAGAATGAACAGACCTATGATGCGGTGCGCGGGCAGACCGCGATCGGCCCGGTCCGGCTCGATGCAACTTATGCCAGCGCAGTGCAGACCGTGTTTGGCGCGGATAGCCCCAATTTCCGGTTCAGCGGCGATCTTGTGTTCCTCAATGCCGGGGTGAAGCTGCCCCAGGGCGAGGTGACGGGCTTTGCCTATCTGCTCGATTTCGACACGCGGCTGAACGCATCGAGCAACACTTTCGGCGCGAAGGCCGCCTTCAGGCTGCCGGTTGGCCCGGTGACACTGAGTGCCAAGGCGACGCTGGCGACCCAGTCCGACACCAGCGGCAATCCGGTCGCCTATACTGCCCGCTATCTGCAAGGCGAAGTGGGCGCGTCATGGGCCGGTTTTACGCTCGGGGCAGGCGTCGAACAGCTCGGCAGCGATGGCGGGCGCGCCGGGTTTCAGACGCCGCTGGCGACGCTGTTCGCCTTCAATGGCTGGGCCGATCTGTTCCTGCGCACGCCCGATGCGGGTCTGACCGACACTTTCGCCCGCGCCGGCAAGAAATTTGCGGTGAAGGGCCTCGGCACAGTCGATCTGCTCGCGGTCTATCACCGTTTCGACAGCGATTTCGGCAGCCAGCATTATGGCGACGAGATCGATCTGTCCGCCGGCCTTGCCGTGGGCCGCGCATCCTTTCTTGCCCGCTTTGCCAGCTACCGGGCCGATGGCTTTGCCGTCGATACCCGCAAATTCTGGCTCCAGACCGAAATCGCATTCTGACCTCAAGGAGACGCTTAATGGCCTATCTTGCCCCAAGTGAATTCGTGCCCAAGCTGATTGAAGCGGGCGAATCCAAGATCATGATGTCGACCAAGGACACGCTGATCCGCGCCTTCATGGCAGGCGCAATCCTGGCGCTGGCGGCGGCATTTGCCGTGACGATCAATGTCCAGACCGGCCAGCCGCTGGCGGGCGCGGTGCTGTTTCCGGTGGGGTTCTGCCTGCTGTATCTGCTCGGCTATGACCTGCTCACCGGCGTGTTTGTGCTCGCTCCGCTGGCGGTGTGGGCCAAACGCCCGGGCTGCACCTGGGGCGGGGTGCTGCGCAATTGGGGGCTGGTGTTCGTCGGCAATTTTGCCGGTGCGCTGACCACCGCAGTGATGATGGCGATTTACTGGACCTATGGGTTTGCCGCAGAGGTTGATCCGGTTGGCCAGGCGATGGCGATCACCGGTGAAAAGCGCACCCTTGGCTATGCCGCATATGGCGCGGCCGGGTGGCTGACGATCTTTGTGCGCGCGGTGATGTGCAACTGGATGGTATCGACCGGCGTGGTCGGCGCCAGCATGTCAAGCACGGTCAGCGGCAAGGTGATTGCGATGTGGATGCCGATCATGCTGTTCTTCTACATGGTGTTCGAACATTCGATCGTGAACATGTTCCTGTTCCCCACCGGCCTGATGCTGGGCGCCAAGTTCACGATTGCCGATTACTTGCTGTGGAATGAGCTGCCGGTGGTGCTGGGCAATCTGGTCGGCGGGCTGACGTTCACCGGGCTGATGCTCTATTCGACCCACTACCGCACCTCGCCCAAGCGCAACGCGGCGGAACTGAAAATTGCCGCCTGAACGGGCTGAACTTGTGGGGGCGGCGCAAGGTTCTGCGCCGCCCGATCGGCTGACCGTGACGGTGGGGCAATATTCCTGCGCCGGGGCGAAGCCTGCCAATCAGGACTTTTACGGCTGCATCCTGCCCGACGGCGATCTGCTGGCGAACAAGGGCATGGCCTTTGTGGTGGCCGACGGGATCAGCACCAGCCGCCGTGGGCGGGAGGCGGCGGAGACGGCGGTGGCGAGTTTCCTCACCGATTATTACGCCACGCCCGATGCCTGGTCGCCCCGGACCAGCGCCCAGCGCGTGATTGCAGCGATCAACAGCTGGATGCACGGCCAGAACGCCGCGCTCGGCGGAATGGGGGCCGGTTATGCCGACAGCGACCGGGCGCGTGAGGCGGAGGGGCTCGTTACCACCTTCACCGCGCTGATCCTGCGCGATGCCGCCGCGCATATCCTGCACCTTGGCGATGGCGTTGCGGCGCGGGTGAATGAGGCGGGCCTCGAACGGCTGACCGAGGCGCACCGCGTGCCCGCTGGCGGCGGCGCGCATTTGCTTGCCCGCGCATTGGGCATGGGCCGCCATGTCGAGATCGATCACAGCTGCATCATGGTCCAGCCCGGCGATATCCTGCTGATGGCGACCGACGGGATCGGCGACGGCCTGACGGACCGGGAGATTGCGCAGGCGGTGCAAGCCAACCCCGATCTCACCGCAGCCGCCTGCCAGCTGTGCGAGGCCGCGCTGGCAGCGGGGGCCGAGGACAACCTCACCGTGCAACTGGTGCGGGTGGACAGCGTTCGTCAGGGCGCAGCGGATGATCTGGTCGCAGCCGAGGCGCAGCTGCCCGATCCGCCCGAATGGCAGGCCGGGCAGGACTGCGATGGCTATACCCTGCTGCGCCCTGACGAACGCTGTCCACCCGCACCAGTTGCACGGTGAGGT